>JABDAO010000015.1 GCA_013289095.1 Bacteroidota bacterium
ACATTAGGTGTTGATTGGGTGATGGTTGTAGGTGTTTGAGTGAACCTTATTTAATCAGCCCCAATCCTTCCGTAGCCGATTTATCGCCAGGCGACAACCACAATACTTTTGTAAAAAGTACTTTGGCTTCGCGTGTCTTGCCCAGTTGAAAATTGGTCCAGGCATACATCAGCAGGGCATCATATCCAAAGGGGTAGAGGTTAACCACCTTTTCGAGGTGCGCAAAGGCTTTCTGGTAATCCTTCTTATCGTAATAAAGAAGCCCCATGCGGTAGTTGGCTGTGGTGTTTTGAGGATCGACGGAAAGTATCCTGGTGTATTGTGCAGCCACCAGATCCATATTCCCGAGCGCCGCTGCCGGGTATACATAGCCCAGTTTTGCCTCGATAGAATACGGCATCAGATTCATGGCCGTTTGATACGATGCCATGCTCTCCTTGTATTGGCCCGCTTCGTACTCCAACCAGGCCAGACGCAGATTTATTTCGTACGATGCCGGGTCATACACTTCCTTCATCGTACTTATTGCTCCGGTATAGTCTTTCTTTGTTTCCTTTTCAAAACTCGCCGAAAAGGCGGTGGCTGTCTTATCGGTTTGAGCCGTTGCCTGATTCAGGCCAAAAGCCATGACTGTAACGAAGATAACCCGATTGATCTTTTTCATACGCGGTGGTTTATGTACTGGTTCTTACTTGGGATGTGTGAGGAGATTGCGTTTCTGTTGGTTCCGGTTTCTGTTAATGCTTTAGGGTTTAATTTTTACGCCAATAAGGATAAGATTTGAACTATACGGCGAATTATTCGCGGCGCTTAGCTTATCCTCTACCTGATAAACAGCATACGCTGCAAAATGTTTACCCAGGGGCACAGCAGCCAGGAACGACCAACGCGATACCAGCGCATCGGGAAGGTTGTTTACCAGATACCCGTTTGATTCAACCAGATTAGATCCGTTGCACGTGAGATAAGATGCCGAGACGCAAAAGGTCTTGTATGGCAAAACAGTGATACTGGGCACGACAGCTGTCTGAAGCGTGGAATACAAATCGGATGTATAGACGTAGCCCGTACAGTTTACCGAAACGCGTGCATTGCCGAACGGATACCAGGTAAGCCCCAGATTATGATTAATCTGTGCTTCGTTGCCAAAATTGGAAACACTGCTGCCCAGGATACACTCAAACCGGTTGACTGTTTTTTTGAGCTGGGCCGAATACACAATAAAGTTGGTTGTCTGTGTTGGTGGCGGTGGCCCAAGCTGCAATTCGCGTATCGGAGGAGGATTCATGGGATGTGGGTTCTGAGGATTTGGCGGAGGTGGCTTAGGATAGAACCAAACCGAATCTATCTGAGGCCTTGGTGTCAGATCACGGTTCAGGAGATGGACTGCGCCCGACAAGACCCAGGTCTGCGCAATGGGGATGGCCGCTTTGATATAATACTGAAACTGTTTCAAGCTCGCCGTATTATCATCCTGTGTGTAATAGGTCACGGCATGGAAGAGGGAAATACGATCTTTGATGGAATGCCCCAGCCCCGCCTGGTAGTAATGAATACGTTCTGCATCGTTCGTGACAGAAGTCTTGCCTTCGAGCGATACAAAACCTACCGGGCTGAGCTTATCTGTACCCAGGCGCACACTCATTTCGTTCGGGAACAACAGACTGAGCTTTCGTGCTTCTTCATACTGACCGGTATAGACATAAACAAAATAAAGATATTCCATGGCCAACGGGTCAGCCGTGTTGAATGCCAACGCTTTTTGAAACTGATGTTCAGCAAGCAGATAATCTGATTCTGAAAAATAGGCAATACCCATCCTCAACCTCAGGTAATAATAATCATTGCCTGCCGCCAGGGCCTTCTTCCCAAAAGATTCGAGGGCATTCCAATCTTTAGCAAGAAACAAGGCATACGATTTTTCCTCCACCTGAGCAGAACTTAACGTATCCTGTGCCCTGAAACCGGGAGCCGCCAGAAACATCAGTACAACTAACCCATAAAGTTTAGGGCAATGCATAGGTCTTTTTCTTTAGCTATAAATTTCATCAACCGGTTTTCGCCCAGGATAAGTTCAAAATCAATGCGTCTTCTGACAGCCTTGCCCGCCCTGGCCACTGCAGCGCTTTCAATACGAACGTGTGCCGGCGTCTGAATAGTATCGATCGATGCAAAACGGGAGACGTATTCAGAATGCAGATAAACATAAAACGGCGCTATGAAATCCTGGGCAAGCTTTGCAATGCCCCGGTGAAAACCCTCTATTGGCAAATGATCGGTCAGCTCCATGTCCTGAAAATAACTCAGCAGGATCTTGTGTGCCCCGAGGTAGAAATAATAAAGCGCACTTTGCTTGTTTCCTGCAAACGAAGTAAAATAATGCAGGCTGCCGTTGTTGCTGAAATAGGCCGCCGACTCGGTTTGATGACAATACAGACAAGCCTGATTCAGCGCATCCACAACCACTTCCCAGCTGCCCGTTGTCTTCTTCCCTCCCCGTTCTTCATCAAACATCAGCTTCATGCCCGGGATAAAATGAAAGGCGCTTGCAAGAAGCGGAGTGGAACGGGGCGGTAAAAGATGCTGGCCCTCGGTTGGATACGCAAATGAATGAAAAGAGTAAGCATCCGCGCTTCGGTCTGCATAGTATGCAAAGGGGTATGCGATGGTTTTTGCCCCAACCAACGCGTTGGCCTGTACCTGAAAATGAATATGCGGTTCTGGCGAACGGCCTGAATTGCCGCAGGCGGCCAGCACATCGCCCTTACAGACGTAATCGCCAAGCTTCACCTTCAAACTTTCCTTTTTCAGGTGACTGAGTTGGGTAAACACATAATCGCCGTGTTTGATGACGATGGAGTTGCCCCAGTTATCGCCCAGGTTTACATCGCCTATGGCATTGTCGTCTATGCCATCCACCAGATTCACCACATAGCCTGCTGCCGGGGCAAGAACCGGGAGGTTGTAGCAAAAAAAATCGGTCACTTCTTTTCCCAAAAGCTTAAATGTTTTGCCGGTATCATCCACCACCACAAAATCCCAGGCATATTTCCAATCTTCGCGGTGGGTTATTTTTCCTTCATGCCCCTGCGACACATTCCACTCCCCATAAAACGGGAGGTGAAGATGGAAATACGTATCCTTATTAAACCGCTCCCTGCCTGTAATAAACGCATACAGGTTCTTTTCGGGCGAGTATTGCTGGTACTGCACCAGGTTTAGCTTTCCGGTGGCATACCGGTTGTTCAATGCAAACAGCGCCAGGATTACAACCAGACTAAAGGGCAATGAATAAAGCGGCAGCTGCCAGGTGCCTGTAATTTTTCCGAGCGCAGCAATAAACAAGGCAATAAGCGGAGCGCTCAATATGGCCAGGGCGTACGAACGTGGAGACGGCACCAGAAAAAAGCTGCCGAGTGCAATAGCTGTAAGGATGTAGTTAAACCCAATGTAGCTGTAATCGAGTTCAGAAAGATTGCCCTGCACAAAATAGCAAAACAAATAACCGCTCAAAAAACCAAGAACAGACAAGCTGAAGGCAATTCGGGAGAATGCGAGCAGACCTGCAGCAATGAGCAGGCCCGAAAACAGGTTGTATTGAAAAAAGATGGCCCCAAGCGATTTGATATAGACCGTGGCCACAAAGGGTATAGCCCAGGCATTCATCTGCTGATAGAACGAAACAAGCCCGGGCCCGCCCATGTTCCACAATTCATTGAAGGTATAAATGCCACGTTCGCTGAGCTGAAGCACACCAAAGCTGCGGGCGCTGAGCAGCATCATCCATACACCGGCAATGAACGGAAGACTCAGGAACGGAACACGGTAGGCAGCAGTGAGCGATGCAAGCCAGACAGTAAGCAGCACGGTCAAACAGCCGGCCACAAAAATAAGCGCCACCAGGGCCCATCCGAATTTAAAAAACACACCCATGGTAAGGCCCACCAGCAACGCGTTATATCCATAGGTTCCGGTGCGGATGAAGGCCGGGTTAAACCCCATGAATTTCGAAAACACGTTGCTGAACACAACCGCCATCAACCCACACACACCCGTTACGGGGTCGCTGAAAGATGCAAGCAGCACCAGGACAGCCAGCTGGCTGTTGTCAGAAAAAAATACCTGACTGTAGCTGCCTAGGATGCTGCTTTTCCAGAATTTGAATTGGGCAGATGGGTTGCTTGGCATATCAGATCTTAAAATCCTTTAAATAGTTTGGCAATACTTCATCGCCTTCAATGCTCCCTAAGGTTTCGCGTTTGCGGATTACATGGGGCTCTTCGTTCATATCGATCAAGACAATGGCCGGACGGAGTGAAATAAACTGCATCCACTGGGTCATGTTATAAGCCCCTACACAATGCACCACCACATGATCATCGCGTTTCAGCGGAGGCAGGGTCACGTTTTCACGGATCACGTCTATGTTCATACAAAGCGGCCCGTATAAAACGGCATCTTCGGTATACTGGCTGAATGATTGAGCCGGACTGATCTTATGATCATACCAAAACGAGGTAAACATGATGTTGACACCAAAATCCATAATCGTAGCGCGTCTGCCGTCGGATAAGCGTTTGTTGGAGATGACTGTTCCCAAAAGATATCCGGCTTCATCAATCAATGCACGGCCGGTTTCGAGGATGAGCAAAGGTAGTTCGTTTTCGAGAAAACCGGCATTGAGTATGGCCGTACTGATGGCTTCGGCAAACTGATCGAAATTGGGGGATGCATCCACACCCTGCAGATAAGAACCTTTCAACGTATTCTTGGATGCAAAGCCTCCGCCCATATCGATGTACTGGATGTTCTTTTTATATTTCTTCCTGATGCCAAGCGCAAGATCAGAAAGTTTGGCTGCGGCCACACCATACGCACTTGGGGCCAGCATGAAAGTGCCGATATGGCTGTGCAACCCTACGAGCTCCATACAATCATTGAGCATGATCTTGTTGATGGCATCCCAGGCCTGTCCGTTTTCGTAGTTGAAACCAAAGCGGTCCCACATGGGGTATACGCCTGTGTCCATATTCACGCGTATGGCCACACGGGGTTTTTTCTTCATATCCATGGCCAGTTCCTTGATGAGGTAGAGCTCATCGAGGTGGTCGATGTGCAGCAACGAATCGTTGTTGATGGCCAGACGCAGATCGGTTTCGGTTTTATCGGGGCCATTGAAGATAATCTTGCTTCCGGGAACCCCGTTCTTCAACGCTTTCTGATATTCAAAACCCGATACCACCTCCCCCCACGATCCTTCCTGGTGAAAGACATTGCACACGGCATTCATGTAATTGGTCTTGTAACTCCAGGCAAACTGCACCTTGGGGTACCGTGTCTTGAATGCACGGTTGGCATCTTTAAAGGTCTGCCGGATTGTTTTTTCGGAAATAACAAACAAAGGCGAACCGTGTTTCCCGATCAGGCCTTTTACAGATACCCCGTCTATATGGGTAACCGGCGCATATTCGGTCTTGGTGCCGAATTTGTTCATCACTCCTACATTAAGCCTCTGGATGACCGGGCGTTCATATTGCAATTTTTTCATAGCTTGATCGGGTTAAATGCGTTGTATGTATTCATTGAGTTGCCTGGGGGGATGGTTTGAAGACTCCGGGAGGCTTACAACTCACCCAGGGTTGATATCTTTTCGAATTCGGCCAGTTCCACAATCAGGTCGAATGAGTAGCGCACAAACAGTTTCCCGACATCATATTTCTTAAAGGGTTCAACCTTTTTGCCAAGCGCCAGTTGCACCAATGCTTCGGGATGGTTTTGTCCGCAGCCCACAGCCAGATAGACCCAGGCCGGAAAACGCGGGTTGATTTCAATGAGATAGTAATCGCCCTCGGCTGTCTTGATAATCTCCAGCTCCATGCCCCCTCTCCACCTGGTCGATTTCATAAGCCTGCGGGTAAGGCTCATCAGTTCTTTGTCATCGATCGAAATCCCCGACCAGGCCTTTCCTTTATCGGTGATGTACTGTTTGCGCATGGGCACAGCCCCTATGGCATTGCCAAGCCCGTCGCCCAGGGCAGTTACATTCACTTCCTGTCCGTATACAAACTGCTGGATGATAATAGGCAGGCCCCATTTGGCGCTTATCTTGTTGAAATGGCTGACTACCTGCTCGGGTGTATACGCAATAGAAGCATCATAAAATTTCCCCTTCACCACCAGCGGATACGTAAACTCTTCGCGCAGCGATGGGATTTCGGCCGTACTGAAAATCATCTTGCTGTAGGGGATCTTGATCTTGTGTTTCTTTCCGAATTCAGGCAGGTTGCTCTTATGCCGCTCTTCGAACTGATCGAGTGTGGGCAGGAACATGTGTATGCCCATTTCTTTTTTCAGCTGATCATTGAGTTTGATGAAGTTGAAGATCTCTGCATCGAAATTAGGGATGATCACATCGATCTTTTCCTGTTCGTGGATGTATTTAAGCCGGGTGAGCAGGCTTGCCTTGCCGGATGAAGGAAAGGGTATCTGATAGGTCTTGTCTACCAGGTCGTGCATATAGATGCCCGGCTCAAGGGTTTCGTACGAGAGCCCGATGATGCGTACATCATACAGCTTGCTTTCGCGCAGGGCGCGGATCACGGGCACACCCGGACCGGGACTGTCTATAGCATTGAGGCCGGTGACGGCTATGTTAATCTTTTTCCTTTTCATCATTTTCTGAAAGTTTCAGTTTGCTGATCATATTAACAAAGTCATACAGGTCGCGTTCAAACGTCGCTTCATCAGTCATATACTGTTTCACGATGAGGGCTTTCACTTCCTCGTTCGCTTTCCCTTCCTTCAGCATTTTGATGATTTCAAGACCAATGGGGTTTGTGGAGAATGAATCGCCCGTAGAAGGATCGAAGATGAAGCCTGAATCGCTTAGTGCGATGTTTCGTTTTATTTGCATGAGCTGAAAGATTAAAGGTGTATGTGTTGTAAGCTGAAACAAAATTGCTTCTTTTCAAGTTTTGTGGTGTTATAGTTTAAAATGAATGTTTAATAAGATTAGAGGGAAGGGATAAAAAGAAGCATTGATTTTACCAGAAGCATTCTTCTTGCGGTTAATCGACGAATACCCTGGATCAGAAAAGGGTGTTCTTTTCCAGAACAGAAGCTGCTTATTCAGGGAGAATATCTTGTCACCCCGAGCAAAAGCCTTACTGGCATTGGCCTCCCCCCCACTCACATCGCCAAATCAATGATTCAAGTCGCTCCAGTGCTGATCGCGATCGGGATAATGCTTAACACGATCGGGTCAGGCATCACCACGATCGGGATAATGCTTATCACGATCGGGTCAGGCATCACCACGATCGGGATAATGCTTATCACGATCGGGTCAGGCATCACCACGATCGGGATAATGCTTATCACGGTCGGGTCAGACATCACCACGATCGGGATAATGCTTATCACGATCGGGTCAGGCATCACCACGATCGGGATAATGCTTATCACGGTCGGGTCAGACATCACCGCGATCGGGATAATGCTTATCACGATCGTGATCAGCACTGGAGCGACTTGAAGCATCAAAATATGCATTAAAATCAACCTCAATTGAGCTAAAACAGATTGATTTATAGCGAATTACACATTCGCCGGGAGAGATTAAAACGAGCTCAAAGGCCTGCGGTCTTTATTCCGCGGCCCCGCTCAGTCTAGAATCTCAAAAAAACAGAACGAGTTCGGCGAAACGTCACGTTGGCCCGGGTATCTTCTCGTCTTCTGTTTAGATCAGACGCTGTCAGCCGGTTCGTCGCACGCAACCTATACCTCTACCCCAATCACCAGCACATCATCGGTCTGTTCAGCGGCTCCTCTCCAATTGGTGATAAAAGTATCGAGGTATTGTTGTTGGTCCTCCATCGGTAGGCTTCGCGATTCGATGAGGAGTTCCCTGAATTTAGAGGTCTTTAGTTTCTTGCCCGATGCGCCGAACTGATCGGCATACCCATCGCTGAAAATGTAGATGCGGTCGCCCTTGAAAAGCGTCACCTCGTGTTTTACGAACTGTTGTTCATCTTCGGTAAAACCGCCTATGGCCATCTTGGTGGCCTTGATTTCCTCCATCTCGGGGGCCGCTTTGCGCAGGATCCACAAAGGGCGGTTGGCCCCGGCATATTCAAGAATCACGGGGTCGGGCAACCCATTTTGCAGGTCAGGCCCGGTATTGAGGCTGATCAGGGCTATGTCCATCCCATCGCGGCTTTGTCCTTCTTCCCCAGTTTGGCGCAAGGCTTTGCGGATGCTTTTGTTCAGCTTGCTGAGTATTTCGCATGTATCGGGGCTGAACGCCAGGGCTTCGTTAAGTTTTTCTACACCCAGCAGGCTCATGAATGCTCCGGGCACTCCATGACCGGTACAATCGGCCGCCGCAATGAGGATACGTGGGCAAGGGAGGGATTTGTTTTCATGTTGCACAACGCCTTCACTGCTTAGCAGGCGCGTGCTGGCTCCCCCCCAGCCCAGCCAGTAGAAATCGCCGCTTACAATGTCTTTGGGTTTAAAAAGGATAAACGAAGCGGGGATCCATTCCTGGAGCATGCCTGTTTTTTGAAGGATGGCCTGTTGGATGCGTTGCGCATAAGAGATGCTGGAGGTGATATCCTTGTTTTTTTCGGCAATGGCATCGTGGGCCGATTTTAGCTCCACATTCCTGAGCCGGTGTATCTCTGCTTCCTGTTCGGAGCGTTCCACGGCAAATGTGATCTGCTGGTTTTTAAGCCGGTTGCCTGCTTCCTGGTTAAGCACTGCTTCTTTTACTTCGTGGTATTTCTTGTAATGAATCAGCGCTTGCGTTGTTTTTTCTTCGAGCTCAGACATCTGTGCAAGCAACAGGTGTACTTCGTATAAAAGGGGCTGGGCATTGAGTTGCAGGGCAATATTCAGGGCTTCGCCGAGTTCGGCCAAACCCTTTGCCGTATCGCGGATGAGGAGGCGGTAGCGGCCAATACCAATGAGGCAATGCAGATCAAGCCGTTTGTCTTTGCTCTGCTGGTTGAGTGTTCGTGATTTGGAATAATACACCAGGGCCATCTCGGGTTCCTGTTTCTTTTCGTACAGGGCTGCCAGGCCCAGGTAATTCCAGGGCAGGGCCCCCAGATCGTTCAGTTCTTCGCGCAGACGGATACTCCGTTGATAATAACGCAAGCCGTTTTCGAAATCACCCATGGATGTATAGGTTCGGGCAATAAGATTGAGCGATGAAGCTGCCGCCTTGCCTTCGTGCATCGTTTCGCGGATGTGCAGGCTTTCCTGATAGGCTTCGAGTGCATGACTGTAATCCGACAAACGGGAATAGATGTTTCCGGTGGTGCTCAGGTTATCGGCAATGCCTTCGGTATAGTTTATCCTCCGGGCCACAGCCAGGCCCTGGATACAAACAGCCAGGCCTTTTTCGTACTGACCATAGCTGTCGTACACATTGCCCAGGCCATTCAAGGCACGGGTAAGCCCGATTCCATCTGCCTTCAGCTCGAAATGGTTCACGGCACTCCGCAGGTCAGGAAGCATCGTCTCCTCATTCCTCCCCAGCAAGAAACCACATACAGAAACATTCAAACCGGCATAGAAAGCCCCTGTTGCATAGGCAGCATCATTGGCCATCTTACGTGACAGCTGCGCCGATTCAAAGGCTTGAAGCGTATTGCTGTACCGCTGCTCCCAGGCTGAATCATTGAGCCGGTCGATGGCTGTTTGCTGAATGGATCTTGCTTCCGACATAGTATGGGTTGTGATGCAAATATAGGGCATAACTCAGTTAGTAGGCCTACCCTGCAACTCACCTCCTGTTAGCTGCCCGGGCCGGAAGGCTAAGTACGTTCAAGCAAAGGCAGCCGGCCCTCTGTCTCTTCGGGTGAGGGGGAGAAAAAATCAGGAGAGGACGCCGGATCGTTCATTTAACAGAATTTAAAAGAATTCAGTTGAATTCAGTTGAAACACTAAAAACACAAAGGCCGCCACCACGCTGCATGCAGAGAGGAGGGGGCCGGGGGTGAATTGCCGGGGAATGGCTTTTCCTTCTCCCCTGCCTATCCAATCCTCCTTTTTTATACTTTTATGTCCCCGCTGATGGACGGAACCCAATATCTTTCTAATCGCCCCCGATCAGCCCAGGAATTCTAGTTTACTATGAAAAGAACACATTCGTATATCCTCTTGCTTTTTTGTTTTCTGGCGCTTATCCATCCTGCCCTTGTTGCACAGCACGATGAGATTAAATTTGAAGCGATACCGCCCGAACAGGGGCTTTCGAACAAGTCTATTCCGGCCATCATCGAAGACAAACAGGGCTTTCTGTGGGTGGCTACCCAGGATGGGCTCAACAAATACAACGGGTATGAGTTTAAAGTTTTCCAGAACGACCCATCAGACTCTACCACCATTTCGAACAACAATATCTTTTGCCTGATCCAGGACAAACAAGGCATGCTCTGGATGGGCACCGAAAATGGAGGATTAAACCGTTTTGACCCGAACACCGAGAAATTCACCCGCTATCTGCACGATGAAAACAATTCATCCAGCATCGGAAGCGACAATGTATACAGCCTTCTCCAAACCAGGGCAGGCGAACTGTGGATCGGAACCTGGGATGCAGGCATCGACGTGATGGATCTGAAAACAGGCAAGATCAAAGGTCACTTCAAAAACAACCCCAAAATAAAAAACTCGCTTACCGAGGGTGGCATCTGGGGCCTGTTCGAAGATTCGGAAGGCGTCATCTGGGTATCTACCTGGGGAGGAGGACTGGATAAATTCGATCCCAAAACAAGCACCTTCAGGCATTTCAAACACGACCCCAAAAACCCGGCTTCCATCAGCTTTGATATTATCGGGCCTGTATTCGAAGATTCACAAAAACGTATGTGGATCGCTACATTTGGAGGCGGATTGAATAAATTCGACCGCAAGACAGAAACCTTCAGGAGCTTTACCTATAACCCCAATAACCCCAAGAGCATTGGGAGCAACCGTATCTGGCCCATTTCTGAAGATTGGGAAGGTAACCTCTGGATCGGCACCTATGGCGCAGGAGTCAACCGGTTTGATCCGCGCACCGAAGACTTCCGCCGTTTTGTTCATGACCCCGACGACCCCAACTCCATTAATTTTAATGATATCTGGTCTATGCACCTCGACCGCTCCAACATACTCTGGATCGGTACCGAGGGCGCCGGGCTGAGCAAGTTTGTAAACATCAGCAAGGAGGTCGACTGTTTCAATTATGAACCCGGAAACCCCTTGAGTCTTGGCCGGAATTCGGTCAGAGCCGTTCATCAGGATGCTGACGGGATTATCTGGATCGGCACCTGGGAAGGTGGCCTGGATAAACTCGATCTGATAGCCGATACCGTCATCAATTATAAAAACAACTTTGCAGGCGATGAATCTGCCAACGGCTATAATAAAATCAAGGCCATCTATACTGATCACGCCGGAGCCATTTGGCTGGGCACCTATAGAGGCGGTCTGAGCCTGTTTGACAAAAAAACCGGGGTCTTTACAAACTACCTGCATGACAAAAACAACCCTGTATCCATCAGCGATAATTATGTATACACCATCCATGAAGACCAGCGCGACAACCTCTGGGTGGGAACGCTCAACGGTCTGAACATCTTCAACCGGCTTACCCTGCAATTCGCCCGTTTCCGGAACGACCCCGCTGACGACCACAGCCTGAGCAACAATACCGTGAATTGCATCTACCCGGCAAAAGACGGCAGTCTGTGGATTGGAACAGACCGGGGGCTCAACAAATTTGATTACGATAAAAAAGCATTTACCCGATATTTTCACGAACCCCAGAACCCCGCCAGCCTAAGCCACAGCACCATTTATACGGTCTTTGAAGACAAAGCGGGCACCCTCTGGATCGGCACAAGGGATGGGCTCGACCGGTTTATTCCTTCATCAAAATCATTCGACCATTTTACGGTAAACGACGGGCTCCCAAGCAATATCATCATGGCCATTGAAGAAGATGACTCGAACCAACTGCTCATCAGTACGAAGAACGGTATTTCTCATTTTAATGTCCAGACCAAAAAGTTCATCAATTACGATCTGAGCGATGGCATAGAGGGCCGGCAGTTTTTTCCAAATTCTTCCTGCAAAGCTGTTGATGGCAAAGTCTATTTTGGGGGTACCGAAGGGCTCAACGCCTTTTACCCCGACCGGATACAAAACAATGCATACATACCTCCGGTTATTATTACGGGGATCAATCAAAGCGGATCTGAAATGAAATTCGGCAAACCAATAGCAGATATCCACGAAATAACCCTCCCCTACAACCAAAATACACTCTCGTTCGATTTTGTGGCCTTGAGCTATGCAAGCCCCGATGAAAACCAGTATGCCTACCGTCTTGAGGGACTCGATAAAGACTGGAAATTCAGCGGAAATGTGCGCTTTGCCAATTTCTCGAACCTCCGGCCGGGAACCTATACGTTTCATGTCAAGGCATCTAACGATGATGGTTTATGGAATGAAAAAGGTGCAAGCATACGCATCATCATCACTCCTCCTTTCTGGGAAACAAGTTGGTTTTTGATCCTCTGTGTGTTGGCGGCAATCGGCCTCGTACTGGCTTATATCAAGAACCGTGAACACAAATTACTCAAGGAGAAAAAACTGCTCGAACAAAAAGTAGATGAACGTACGGCAGAGGTCATTATACAAAAAGAAATACTGGAAACACAAAACAAGGAAATACGCGACAGCATCCATTATGCCAAACGCATCCAGGAAGCGATCCTTCCGAGCCAGGAAGAAATCTCCAAAGCATTCCCCGACTCCTTTGTCCTCTTTAAACCCCGTGATATTGTTAGCGGCGACTTCTACTGGTTTTCTGAAAAAAACGAAAAACTCATCATCACCGTTGCCGATTGTACGGGTCATGGGGTACCCGGCGCCTTTATGAGCATGATCGGGAATACACTCCTCAACGAGATTGTGAATGAAAAAGAAATCCTCAACCCCGACGAAATCCTGGGCCAGCTGCGTGAGAATATCATGAAATGTTTAAAACAAACCGGCGCTGACGGCGAGAACAAAGACGGAATGGATATCGCGCTTTGTGTATTCGACAAGAAAACCCTGGAGCTTCACTTTGCAGGGGCCAACAACCCCTTATACGTAATCAGCAATACCGATTTACTGGAAATCAAGGGCGACAAACAACCCATCGGGGTTTACAAAGGTGGGCACAAACCCTTTACCAGCCATCAGCTCAGCCTTAAACAAGGCGACTGCATCTATATTGCCAGCGATGGTTATGCCGATCAGTTCGGGGGTATTAACGGAAAGAAATTCAAATACAAACAAATGAAAGACTTGCTCCTTTCGCTCAGTACACAAAGCATGGCCAATCAAAAACAGGCCCTCAATGACAGTATCGAGCAATGGAAAGGTGAATTGGAACAGGTGGATGATATCCTGGTGATTGGGTTTAGAGTTTGAGGATTGGGATCTGTGATTTTGACTCTCTTTATCAGAGATGCCCTACATGCTAATTTTACTTAACTAATGAACCTCCTCGCAGCAAGCTGCGAGGTATCTAAAGAGCTAACACACTGGTGAAGACGCCTCAGCGAGCTGAGGGGAATTGACCCCTAAAGAGATTAAAAAGCACCTGTTCTGACCCGTAAATTAGTGAGTTTAATATAACTCCAAAACACACGATGTGGGGTTTTAAATATTCTGAATGAACCTTGCAAAATCCTAAATCCCAAATCAACACGTATCTCCTTTGAAAAAAATCGTCATCTTTTGTGGAGCCAGCCCAGGGTTTGAGGCTATATACAAGCAACAGGCTTACCTGGCCGGAAAAACACTTGCCCAACGGAACATAGAGCTTGTCTTTGGAGGGGCCAATGTTGGCTTGATGGGCGAAGTGGCCAATGGATGTCTGGAAAACGGAGGACGGGTTACGGGGGTATTTCCCGCTTTTCTGAGCAGTTTCGAGATCGCCCACACAAAGCTTACCACCCTCATCGAGGTAGAGACCATGCATGAGCGTAAACTGAAAATGCATGAACTCTCCGATGGCATCATCGCCCTTCCTGGCGGGTTCGGCACACTCGAAGAACTCTTCGAAATGCTTACCTGGGCCCAGCTGGGTCTTCATCAAAAACCAATCGGGTTGCTGAACGTAAACGGGTTTTACGATGAGCTCATTGCCATGAGCAATAAAATGGTTTCAGCTGGTTTTCTGAAAGAACCAAACCGCCGGATGTTGCTCGTAGATACAACGCTCAGCGGTCTGCTCGCTCAGATGAACGACTTCAAGATACAGGCTTCTCCACAATGGATTACTCCCGAACGCACCTGATACGTGCTCAGGTTTGTTGACCGGCTCCCGAATCCCGGGAAAGAGAACGGATTACCTCAAATTCATCGGCGCTCACAACCTCCCAATGTTCCTGATAGGCAAAGGTCATGTCTTGAATAAAATTGCGATCGGGCAGGATCTTTACGGTAAACTTCTGAAAAAACCAGCGTTGGCCAAGCGCTTGAATTTCCTCAAATTCTGTTGGAGAAACAATTCGAAAATAACTTTTTCCGTTTTTGTATCTACGGTATTGGGGATAGCTCATTTCCATGGCTTTTCAGAAGAGTTGCAGGTTAGTGAGTCGGAAAAGAATAGCCCCGCAAAAATAGTATTCAATATTCGATGTGCAATGCACGATTCTCTGGTATTATTGGCGACCTTTAGACCCGCCACTGAAAGGATACAGTTGCCAACTAACTTAAAATTGAAGACCCTGTTTCGCTCTTGACCCCATTCCTAAAAACCTTTGCCAAAGAACTTTGGGCCAGGCATCAGCCTGATCTGGGGAATGTGTGCGTGGTACTGCCAAACCGGCGGGGTGCTTTGTTCCTCAAAGAATACCTGGCCGAAGAAGCCCAAAAAACTATCTTCGCTCCCGAAATATATTCGACCGAAGATTTTATCTACAAGCTCAGCGGTCTGCAGATCATCGACAACAACGAGCTTCTTTTTGAACTCTATTCGGTATACGCCGAAACGATGGCTGGCCAAGCCGACAGCTTCGAACTCTTTAGCAAATGGGCCCCTGCGCTCATCGCCGATTTTAATGAGATAGACCGTTACCTGGTCGATGCCCGACAGCTCTTTATCAACCTCAGCAGCATTCGCGAAATCGAGAACTGGAGCCTCAACAGCACAGAGCTGAGCCCGTTTCAGCTGAGTTATATCAGGTTCTGGGAATCGCTTGGGGTTTACTATCATGGTCTAAGAATGAAACTGGAGGCCGAAAACAAAGCCTGGCAAGGCCTTGCTTACCGGTTCGTAGCCGACAATATCGCAAAACTTTCAGAACAGCACCAATGGAAAATGATCTGTTTCGCCGGTTTCAATGCCCTGAATGCCGCTGAAGAAAAAATATTCAACCGCCTCCTGCATACCGACAAGGCAGAGATCTATTGGGATGCCGATCAGTACTACCTCGCCGATACCGGCCAGGAAGCCGGTAAATTCCTGCGCCGGTACAAAAGCGAGTTCACTACCAACGAAAATAAATTTAAGTGGACAGAAAACAATTTGCTCCAGGGGGCCAAGAAAATACACATCATCGGCGCGGCAAAAAACATTACCCAGGCAAAGCTTGCCGGAAATCTCCTCGAGGGCCTTCGGAAGGAAAATGCCAGCTTGCGTTCTACGGCCCTGGTCCTTGCCGATGAAAACCTGTTGTTCCCTGTTTTGAACAGCATCCCTCCTGAGATCGACGAGATCAATGTAACGATGGGGTATCCGCTGAAAAATACGGCTATGGCATCCATCTTCCAGGCGCTTTTCAGGCTGCATGTCAATGCCGAAAAATTCGGGAAGGGGAGAAAAGGGGAAAAGCGGTTTTATCACGACGATCTTTGTGCCTTGCTCCGTCACCCCTATATCCGTCAATCATTCCGCGAATCGGGTCTTTCCGAAAAAATCTGCCAGTATATCCTTCGCTACAACATCATCTTCATCGGGTTCAAACAGCTCGAACGGTTTTGCACCGAAACTCCCGATGATGCCTGGGAGAAACTCAAGCCCTTGCTTGTACATTGGAATGATGTGGGGGCGGCCTTCACCGCGCTCGAACACCTGATTCAAATGCTCCGCGGAACATTTAATACCAAAGCTCCAGACCCGAACAAAACACCCCTTGGCAATGTCGAAACAGAACTGCTGTTTCAGTTCAATACCTTTTTGAAAAGACTTCGTTCTTTATGCTCCACGTATAAACACGTAACCGAACTCAAGACCCTGCAGACCTTGTTCGATCAGCTGGCGAACAGCTCCACCATCCCGTTTTATGGCGAGCCCCTGAGCGGTCTGCAAATAATGGGGATGCTCGAGACCCGTACGCTTGATTTCGAAAACATCATCCTCCTTTCGGCCAACGAAAACATTTTGCCCAGCGGAAAGCCTCAGAACAGCTTTATTCCGCATGACCTTAAAAAGCTCTTTGGCCTGCCTTTGTATGCCGACAAAGATGCTGTCTTTGCTTATCACTTTTACCGTTTGCTGCAACGCACCAAACAGATTTTTCTGGTCTACAATACCGAATCAGATAAATTTGGGGATGGAGAAAAAAGCCGTTTCATCACCCAGGTGGTGAACGAACTCAGCAAACTGAACCCCGATATCGAAATCAGCGAGTCTTTGCTGGAGCTTGATTATGGAAATACATCCACGGCCTCGATCAGCGTGCAGAAAGATGAGGCCGTGCTAAAGAAGCTGGAAATACTTTCCCAACGCGGTCTCTCGCCTACCCTGCTAAACACCTTTCGAAAATGCCCTCTGAAGTTTTACCTGCACTATGTGGCAGGCATACGCGAAACCGAAGAAGTAGAGGAAGAAATCGGGGCCGATACCATGGGTACTGTCATCCACGAAGTGCTTGAAACACTCTATGCCCCCTTTGTGGGCAAAATACCCCAGCTTACCGACCTCGCTGAGATGAAGGAAGACCTGGACATGAAGCTGCAGGCCGTTTTTGGCAAGTATTTCCCGGCCGAAGTACTGGGGTATGGCAAAAATCACCTGACCTATCGCATTTCGCTCAAATTCCTGCGCAGTTTTATCGCTGCCGAAGAAAAACAGATCCATGCTGGCGCCATTCCTTTTATTGAAGCATTGGAAAAAGAAATGGAGACGGCAATTCAGACCGCAGGCCGGCAGGTTACTATCAAAGGAAAGGCTGACCGGATAGAGGTAGTTGGAAAGAACATCCGGATAATAGATTATAAAACAGGGAAAGCCGATGACAACGAACTCATGGTGCACAATTGGCCCGACCTGCTGGATGATAACAAGCTCGACAAAGCCTTTCAGTTGCTTTGTTACGCCTGGCTTTATCACAAACAACCGGGGAATGCAGAAAAGAGCATTTATTCGGGCATCATCACCTTCAGGCAATTGAGCGCAGGATTGAAAAGCGTATCGGCCCCTGGCAAGAAACAAGCGCTTGACAAAACCATCCTCGCTGAATTCGAACAGATGCTGCTGGCATTGATTGCAGGGATCTTCAATACAGATCTTGCTTTCACCCAAACCACAGAACCAAAAACCTGCGAATATTGCGCTTTCAAGACCTTTTGCTCCCGATGAAACTAAATTTTCTTGATTCTGTATCTTTTCACCAACTCCTGCATTAGGACTTCTAAAACCCGCCCTTGAACCCACACCACAAAGACGAAACCTATCTTCGTCAAGAGCTGGAACAGATTGAAAAAGCCCGGATCAACCCCGATGGTTTTGGGGTGCTGTACGAAAAATACTACAAACAGATTTATATCTTCATCAACCGCCGTACAGACAATGAAGAACTAAGCTCAGAGCTGTGTTCACTCACATTTCTGAAAGCCATGTTGAACATACAGAAATATACAGACCGCGGGCTTCCATTCTCCTCCTGGCTTTTTCGAATAGCCTTGAACGAGGTGAACATGTACTACCGCAAGCATAAGACTGAACGTTGCGTTTCGCTCGAGTCAAAAGCCGTGAGGGCCCTGGCAGGCGAAAGCCCTGCCGGCCCGGATGAGGATTCTGTCAAGCGGCTGATGCTGGCGCTTGGCCGCTTATCTGAACCCGATATGCAACTCATCGAGCTCCGCTTTTTTGAGGAACGCGCCTTTGCAGAGGTTGGCGAAATCGTGGGCATTACCGAAAACAATGCGAAAGTAAGGATCTACCGGATTTTGGAAAAACTAAAGACCCTCCTGAAGGGCAGAAGCTAACATGGCAAACTATAAATTTAAAACCGATGTGCCCGCCCCTACCGATGACGAAATCGGGAAGCACAAGGATTTTTCAAAACTCAGAGGAAACTATGAGTCGGTCACAACCCGTAGCAGGGTGCCTTTGTATAAAAACAAAAAGGCGTTCCTGGTGCTTGTGCTGATTGTGATTGTGGCGTTTTTGATGGCGGAGTTGTTGGAGGAAAAGAAGAAAGAAAATCATCAGCAGAAGGAACAACCCCCAAAGCATGAAACAAACTAACCCCATCAATCTGTTTCAGCAGAAAAAGAGATCTTAGGCCGTTAGGAGAGCTTCTATCTTTTTGAATGTCTGATCAGCGCTCTTTGATGTGCTTATTCCGTGAGTCGTGGGGGGAGGGGGGAGGGGTTAAAACGAGCTCAAAGGTCTGCGGTCTTTATTCCGTTGCCCCTTATATTCGCTTACGGTAACACCTGTTACCTGTTTAAACTGGTTGCTCAGGTATTGCACACTGCTGTAACCCATCATATAGGCAATTTCGCTCAAGGTAACCTGGTCGTAACTTATTAGTTCCTTGATCTTTTCAACCTTGATGAGGATGATGTATTTTTCGAGGGTAGACCCCGTCTTTTCAGAAAACACCTTGCTCAGGTGTAAGTATGGCTGCCCCAGTTTCTCGCTCAGGTAATCAGAATTGCGCATGAGCGAAGTAGCATTGTTTCCAAAATAGATAAGCTGGATGATGGCGCTTTTGATCTGTTCGACCAGGGCCTTGCCGGCATCGCGCAAAAGCTCAAAACCGTTCTTTTTCAGGATGATATCGATGGTATCGAGGCTCATTACCTGTGCGTCGAAGTTTACTTCGGCTTCGCCCAGTTTGATGCTGATCACTTCAATAAACCCGGTACGGCTCAATTCCTGTTTCACCAGTTTGATGCAGCTGTTGCTTACCATGTTCTTGATGGCAAGCTGCGCACGGGTGGTGTTGAAGTTACCGGGTTGCATAAAGAGTTTATAGGCACTAAAGATAGAAAATTCTGGCAAAACAAGATCCCTGCTTATCGTACGTTTCACTCAACGACAGACCTGTGCTGATAGCTATACCCCTGCTATTCTTCCCTGACTCTATTTTCATGAAGGTTTGCTGTTACTTCCTGTGCGATTGTTCATCACGAACCTATTATCTGAATATTGAATTCCGGACATACGTCCGTTTGTTCGACCCCAAAGGGGGCGCACATACGGCAGATTGTCGCCGATTTGCGATTCTTTGCCGCTTTTCAACCAGTGAAGATGAATAGAATTGAATCCGATAGCCCACAATTCTTCAATACTTATGTTCCTTTTCTAAATGACAGCAGGCAATAAGAGCCTGTCTTCATATACATTGTTCATATTTTTTCTTCCCCCATTCCCTATTCCTTCTTACTTTCGTTCAGTTTCAGCCCGTTTACTGCAACAAGGCAAGTATAAAACCAGCTTCACCGTGTCAGATTTCAATACCATACTCTCCGATATCAAGAAGAAACACTACAAATCGGTGTATTTCCTGATGGGCGATGAGCCTTATTTCATTGACATCATCAGCAACCATCTGGAGAAAGACATCCTCGATGAAACCGAACGCGAGTTCAACCTGAGCATACTCTACGGGCAGGATGTAAACCTACAGGCCATCATCAGCGAAGCAAAGGGCTTTCCGATGATCGGCGAAAGAAAGGTGGTAATCGTTAAAGAAGCCCAGAATGTAAAGGGGCTCATCGAGAAAGAAGATGTGGATGAGGAAGGAGGCAGCGAAAAAAAAGAGAAACAGAAAGACAAGAAACACCCGCTTGTTGCCTACCTCGAGCATCCCCAACCCAGCACCATCCTGGTATTCTGTTGTAAATACAAAACAGTCGACAAGCGCACCAGCTTTGCCAAAGCATTGCTTAAACATGCAGCGCTTTTTCATTCAGAAAAGATACGCGATTACAAAATCCAGGAATGGATCACACATTACATGAAAGACAAGGGGTTCAACGTTGGCCCCAAAGCCCTTATGATGCTGGCCGAGTATCTGGGCACCGATCTGAGCAAGATTGTGAATGAAACCGATAAGCTGATGATCAGCCTGAAGCCCGGCGCTGAAATAACACCCGAGATTATCCAGGCCAATATAGGCATCAGCAAGGAATACAACAGTTTTGAGCTCAACGATGCCTTCGGAAAACGCGATGTGCTTAAGGCCAACCGCATCATCAATTATTTCGGGGCAAATGACAAAGACCACCCGATGGTGGTGACCATGTCATCGTTGTACAACTATTTTCAAAAACTCCTCATCATCCATTTCCTGGCCGACAAAAGCAAGGAAGCCGCTTCCCGGGCCATCGGCGTACATCCCTTTATCGTGACCGAGTATATGAATGCCGCACGGGGCTATAGCGTAGGCAAGCTCAAACAGATCTTTGCGTACCTGCATGAATATGATCTCAAAAGCAAGGGCGTTGACAGCGGGAGCGCTACGCATGGGGAGCTGATGAAAGAGCTGACATTTAAAATCCTTCATTAGGCCGGGATTTATCCCGTCGGCGGCAAAGGAACAAATACTGCAAAGAAATCTACCATGAACTACTGGCTCGTAAAATCAGAACCCGTTAAATACCCCTGGGACAAGTTTGTAAAAGACGGTCAAGCCTGCTGGGATGGGGTGCGTAACTATGCCGCACGCAACAATCTTCGGGCAATGAAGAAAGGCGATCTCGTGCTGTATTACCACAGCAACGAAGGGCTCGACATTGTCGGCATTGCCAAGGTCAAGACAGAATCCTATCAGGACCCGACAACAGAGGAAACCGCCTGGCTGGCCGTTGATTTGGTGCCTTTTAAAAAACTCAAAAAATCGGTTACATTGCCTGTTGTTAAAAGCGATGCCCTGTTGAAAGAGATGCAACTGGTAAAGCTGAGCCGGCTTTCGGTGGCGGCCGTTACCAAGGAACAGTTTGACAGGGTGCTGGAGTTGGGGGGGGATGTAGTGGGTTTATACCGAAAGTAAATGAGAATAAGGGCAGCCCCCTCGGCATAACCCGTTCTAAGCCTCTTTCTCAGGTATAAAATCCTTAAAGTGGCTAAGAACGGGTATATTTCCCGCCGACGAAACGCGTTCGCGGATACAGATTCTGTTCACCGATTACAGAAATGACAGAGAAGATTAGGACATTCACAACAGCCGGCATGATGAATTTGGCGATCATGACGCGGTGAGCGTGTTGTTATATCGTAATCATTCGCTCGGTAACTATCCCATCCAGCGCATTCAGATTTTTGAATGTTGAAGAGATATCGGTATAGGCCTTGGCAAACTCCTGTTTGCGGATACCTGTGATCCCCCACCCCAGCCTGGCGAGCTGACGTGTTGTTTCACCGGGGGGCATGCTCAGCAACCCAAACCAATACTCTTCAGCCGCCAGCAGAAGCTTCGCCATGGCCTCCTCGCGTGTTGCCCCCGTGGCTTTGAGTGTCAAGGAAGGCACAAGGATTATCATGTCGAGAGTATCCTTGTCGCGGTATTCCAGCACCCTGACGTTGGACGACATCCACGCTTCGTCGATCAGGATGCCAATTGTTTCAGGACGGCGGTGCTGGTGTTTTTGGATGGTTAGTACTTTCTTGTTCTTGCCCATTGTTTTGAAAATTGAAGCATTCATTCATCCAGTCAAAATTACATAAACAATACAAAAAAGCGCCGAATTGTCAGCATATTCAATGGCCCATCAACGGTTAAAATTCAGATGAGCCGGGAGATATTGAGGGAGGAGGAGGTTTGCTAAATAAACGTTACAAAAGAGCTGTTTGACAGCGGGTTGAAATTAGCGGCCTTGTAGTTTAACTACAGCTAATTCAGCCAAACCAACTTGATGAGATGTTTCATTGCTCGAATCTTCCTTCTTTGAATCTTTAGTGTATGTAAACCAGGCAACTGATTGCAAGCATTAAAAAACTTCCTGTTCAGAAGCGTTTGCTTGTTATTCAAGAAATACTCCGCGACATCCAGAACCCTCCTGATCCTCAAATGGAAAAGGCAGTCCCCGCCCTACTATCCGATTACCAAAACGACAAAGAGCTCACGGCATTTACGGCGCTTGATTCAGACGAATTCAATGAACCGCGCAGAGGTTTGGCTTCTGAACCTGTATCCTACTTTAAGCGCTGAGATCAAAAAGACCAGACCTGCTATTATCGTAAATTCAAATCAGTTAGGTAAACTTCAGCTACGTGTTATCGTCCCAATCACCGATTGGAAAGAGCCATTATATCGGCTCTCCCTGGATGGTTCGGTTGGATCCAAGCCAGCAACATGGGCTGACGAAAATTTCTTCTGCCGATTGCTTTCTGCTTAGATCGGTTTCTCAGTTAGGGTTTATCAAAAAAATCGGCAAGCTGAATCCTTAACAAATAGGAGAATTAACGACCGGTCTTGCAGGGGTTTTACAGATAACACATCAGTAGCGGTTCACATTGCAAGACAATAGCCTCACCGGCCTGCGCTAAACCAAGAAAGACCCTCTCCTGCCCGTTGCTGAAGTTCCTTTTCTCTGAACAATAAACCGTATATTTGCCCGACCAAAACAACAACCTATGCCCGGAACAGAACTCTTTGGCGCCGAAGAGCGCAAGGAAGTAAACGATGTAATGGATTCAGGAATCCTTATCCGCTATACCAACGATCATTTACGCAATGGTCATTTCAAGGCCAAAGAATTCGAGGCCGAAGTCTGCAAGATCACCAAAGCCAACTATGCACATGCCATGTCGAGCGGTTCTACCGCTGTTGCCACTGCGCTGGCCGCCGCCGGCATAGGCACGGGCGACGAGGTGATTGTGCCTCCCTTCACCTTTATTGCCACCATCGAAGCAGTATTGTTTGTGGGCGCGTTACCGGTCTTTGCCGAGATTGACGAAACACTCTGTCTCAGCGCCGAAGGGCTGAAAAAAGCAATCACGCCCAAGACAAAAGGCATCTGCCTGGTGCATATGTGCGGCGCAATGGCCGATATGGATGCCATCATGAAGGTGGTAAACGATCACAAACTTATCCTGGTGGAAGATGCAGGACAGGCATTTGCTGCGTCTTACAAAGGCACAGCCGTTGGTTTGTTCGGCAAAGCCGGAAGCTTTTCGTTCGATTATTTTAAGATTGCCACCGCCGGCGAAGGAGGCGTACTCGTCACCAACGACGAAGCCACCTATAAAATTGCCGATGTATACTCCGATCATGGTCATGACCATGTAGGCACCAACCGGGGCATGGAAAACCACCCCATGCTTGGTTTCAACTACCGCATCAGCGAGCTGCATGCCGCCGTGGGCCTTGCCCAGACACGCAAGGTTCCTTACATCTTAAAAAAGAACCGGGACCACAAGGCATTTCTTACCAACGAACTCTCCAAAACTCCAGGCATCAGCTTTTCAAAGATCTGCGACACGGCCGGTGATTCTGCAACCTTTCTGAATATCCTCCTGCCCGATACCGAATCGGCAAAGAGAACTGTGGATGAAATGAACAAAGCCGGTGTAGCCGGTTTCAATTACTGGTTTTTGAATATGTACCATTTCATCAATCAGTGGGACCATATCAAGGAACTACGTACTGCCTCCAAACTTCCTGTCCAGGTACTCGGAGCCCCACAGGATTATAAAAACCTTTCTCTTCCCAAATCGCAGGAAGTCATCGGGCGGCTCATTTCGTTCGGCATCCGGTGTACCTGGACCGAAGCCGAAATGAAAAACCTGGCCTCCAACATCTCTGCCTGTGTAACCAAAGCCCTGACAGCCGTTCATGCATAAGAATTTCAAGAATATTGACAAGACCGTCTTCGGTCGCGGTAGTTTTGATCAGATGGATGCCATCCTCGCCGAGAAACGCGGGGAGAACAACAAGTTCATCTTGTTTATAGTGGACTACTATTTCAAGGGGAAAGCCCTCGAAAAACGCATCCCTGCCAAACCCGAAGATGTGGTCATGTTCATTGATGTGGATATGTACGAACCTACCACCGATCAGATCGACCGCATACGCGACAAAGTCATGGCCTCAAACGGACTGCCCGCCGGAATCGTGGGTATTGGCGGTGGCAGCATTATGGATATTGCAAAAGCAACATCGCTGATGTTCACCAACGAAGGATCTTCTGCCTTGTATCAGGGCCTGAACCTGATCAAGAAACCGGGCATCTATCACCTCGGTGTCCCTACCATTTCGGGCACCGGCGCCGAATGCTCCATGACTGCTGTTTTGACCGGACCGGTAAAGAAACTCGGCTTGAAATGCGACTGGACGGTGTTCAACCAGCTCATCCTTGATCCCGATCTGATTTCCACTGTTCCGCGCAACTGGTGGTTTTATACAGGCATGGATACCTTCATCCACTGCGTGGAAGCCGAGAACGGCACACTCAAGAACACCTATAGCCAGGCTTATGGCGATCAGGCATTGAAGCTTTGTCAGGAAGTGTTTATCAACGAAGGGTGCGGACAGAGCCCTGTGAATGATGAGAAACTCATGGTTGCCTCGCTCATGGGCGGGCTTAGCCTTACGTATTCCGAGGTAGGCGTTTGTCATGCGCTCTCCTATGGCCTGTCAAAGATTCTGGGCACCCGTCACTGTTATGCAAATTGCATTGCGTTCAACCACCTGGCCGACTACTATCCAAAGGGTGTTAAAGAGTTTAAAGCCATGATCGAAAAACACCACATCGATCTGCCCCAAAACCTTTCGAAAGATTGGACCGACAAACAGATTACCGACATGGCCGAAGTAGCCTACAACCTGCCCCATATGTGGAACCATGCCATCGGGGCAAACTGGAAAGATACTATAACCATCAATCTGATTAAGGATCTGTACAAACGGCTTTAAAGCATTCATCCGTTTATTGCAACAGCCATTCATGCCTGTTGATAACGCCAAGAAAACAAAACCATGAACAAGAAAATTGTTAAAGTAGGAAACATCGAATGCGGCACGGAGGACTTGTTCCTGATTTCAGGCCCTTGTGTGATCGAGGAAGAAAGCATTATGATGAAGACCGCCGAGAAACTCCGGGAAGTACAGGAAAAGATGAAGATCAAGATCATCTACAAATCTTCTTTTCAGAAAGACAACCGCAGTAATCTGCAGTTCTACGATGGACCCGGTCTGGCCAAAGGACTTAAAACCCTTGCCAAGGTGCGCGAGCAATTTGGCTTCCCCCTGCTTACCGACATTCACTACCCCGACCAGGCTGCTCCTGCTGCCGAGGTGTGCGATGTGATCCAGATTCCGGCCTACCTCTGCATGCAGAGTGACCTATTGAAAGCAGCAGCAAAGACAGGCAAGGTGGTTAACATCAAACACGGCCAGTTCCTGGCCCCGGAGAACATGAAAAATCCTGTATCCAAATGTGTGGATTCGGGCAACAGCCAGATTATTCTTACCGAACGCGGTTACACCTTTGGTTATAACGACCTGGTTGTTGACCCGCGCAGCTTTTACCACCTCAACCGCATTGGCTACCCGGTAGTGTTCGACATTACACACAGCATCCGCAAATACGGCATTCCGAGCGCCGATGCAAAAGGCGGGGCCCGGGAGTTTCTGCCGGTACTGTCGCGTGCCGGTGTTGCAGCAGGAGTTGACGGCATCTTTGTAGAAACACATCCGGAACCCGCAAAGGCGCTTTGTGATGCAGCATCCCAGCTTTGTGTGTACGACCTCGAGGAATTTTTGAAACCACTCATCGATCTACATAAACTCGAAGTGAGTTACCGGCCAAAAATCAGTCAACCTGCTTAATTTTCTCATCCGAACCAACTCCTAACCACCTATCCTATGCCTAAAGGAATATTCAAAGTACCGGTAGCCCACAACGAACCTATCAAACAATATGCACCCGGCAGCGCCGAACGCAAGGAACTACAGCAAATGCTCAAGGAACTGCGTTCAAAACAACTCGACATCCCGATGTATATCGGAGGAAAAGAAGTACGCAGCGGTGCGCTCGTCCGCCTGGCCCCTCCCCACGACCACAAACATACCCTCGGGCATTTCCACAAAAGCGACAAGAAACATGTAAAGCAAGCCATCGATGCGGCCCTGACTGCAAAGAAGAAATGGGTAGCCCTCTCGTGGGAACACCGGGCCAGCATCTTTTTAAAAGCTGCCGAGCTTATTGCAGGCCCTTACCGCGCCAAGTTGAATGCCGCAACCATGCTCGGGCAAAGTAAAAGCGCCTACCAGGCCGAAATCGATTCGGCTTGCGAGATCATCGACTTCCTTCGTTTCAATGTTCAGTACCTCACCGAGATCTATGCCGAGCAACCCAACTCCGGGCCAGGTATCTGGAACAGGCTTGAGTGGCGTCCACTCGAAGGGTTTATCTACGCACTTACCCCGTTTAACTTTACTGCCATTGCCGGTAACCTGCCTACCTCCTGCGCCATGATGGGCAATGTGGTGGTTTGGAAACCAAGCAATACACAGGTATACGCCGCTAATGTGTTGATGGAAATTTTTCAGAAAGCAGGCGTTCCCGACGGAGTGATTAATCTGATCTATCCTTCAGGTCCGGACGCAGCCGATGTTGTTTTCTCACACCGCGATTTTGCGGGCATCCACTTCACCGGTTCTACCGAGGTATTTCAAAGCATCTGGAAAACCATTGGCACTAACATCCATACCTACCGCTCCTACCCGCGTATTGTTGGTGAAACAGGAGGGAAAGATTTTATCCTGGCTCACAAGAGTGCCGATCCTCAGGCAGTGGCAACAGCCATTTCGCGCGGGGCGTTTGAATACCAGGGGCAGAAATGCTCTGCGGCATCCCGTGCTTACATTCCTTCCAACATCTGGAAAGAAGTAAAAGCCCTGGTGCTTGCCGATTTAAAATCGATGAAGATGGGTGGAACAGAAGATTTCACCAATTTCATCAATGCCGTTATTGATGAAAAATCATTTGATAAGCTCACCGGTTTCATAGACCGGGCAAAGAAAGACAAAGGCGTATCCATTATTGCCGGAGGGAACTACAACAAAACCAAGGGCTACTTTATTGAACCCACCATTTTAGAAGTGAAAGACCCGCAGTATGTAACCATGTGCGAAGAACTCTTTGGCCCAATCCTCTCGCTGCATGTGTACGATGCAGAAAAGTTTGATGACATCATGAATGTGCTTGACAAGACCTCGAATTATGCACTCACCGGGGCAGTGCTTGCCCAGGACAGATATGCCATCGAACATGCTACACAACGTCTGGTAAATTGTGCAGGCAATTTCTATATCAACGACAAGCCTACAGGGGCTGTGGTAGGGCAACAACCTTTTGGAGGAGCCAGAGGATCGGGTACAAACGACAAGGCCGGGGCCAAAATAAACCTGCTTCGTTGGGTTTCTCCACGTACCATCAAAGAAACCTTTGTTCCGGCAGTGGATTACAAGTACCCATTTCTGCAGAAAGACTAATCGATCTTCAATATCCTTTACCCGAACCCGGCAGCTTCCCGCTCTGCCGGGTTTCTTTTTTCTGGCCGTGGTTAAACCCTGCTCGCTCGCCTGCGTCTCACAGGTGTTCACTAAAAAAAAACAACAAAACATGAAAAAGCTAATCCTTGCCTTCTTCCTCCTCACCACCGGAGCGGCATTTGCCCAACAAGCCGATGAGCAGCCTGCACAAGGCACTCCCCGCCCCCAGCAAACACCCGAACAAAGAGCCACTTCCATGTCAGAACGTATGACAAAGGGTTTGGGCATCACCGACGAACAAAAGACGAAGGTCTACAACCTCGCCTTGATCAAGGCCCAGAAATCGGATGAACTTCGCGCATCCAGCACAGGCGACAAAGCCCTCGACCGATCAAAGATGAAAACAATCAATGATGCCTTCGATGCAAACCTGAAAGATATCCTCACTCCCGACCAGTATACCAAATGGCAGGAACAACGTTCTAAACAAGGTCAAAGACCTCCACAAGGAAGATAATATAGCATCCCGAATCAACAACTCATTACAATGCCCTCCCGAAATCATTCAGGAGGGCATTATACGTTCTGAGGGCGATCACTGAACGTGGTTCCTGGATCTTCGTCTAAACTCCGAACAAATGATGGAAGTGGCAATAGCCGCGTTCAATGATTCAGCGGTGGATATTCCGGTTTTTTGATCCGGGGTCTGTACGCCATAGGATGGGATACAGATTTTATCTGTTACAAAGGGGAGTAATTCGGGGGAGATGCCTCTGGATTCATTCCCGATCAGGATAAACCCCTTGCCGGCAAGATTGCTCTCGTACAGACTTTTACCGTCAAGCACTGCTCCGTAGACCGGCACATCCGGCGCACCCGACCTGACGGATTCAAAAAATCCGGGGAGGTTGGTATAATGCACCTTTACACGAGAAATGCTGCCCATCGTTGCCTGAATAACCTTTGAATTATAGACTTCTACCGTATCTTCAGAGCATACAATGTTTTCAATGCCAAACCAGTCGGCTATCCGGATCATGGTACCCAGGTTGCCCGGATCCTGAATCGTGTCGAGCGCCAGGCTAAGACAATCGGTGAGTTGAGCCGGGACCAGTTTGTAGGTGGGTATTTCGCAGATGGCCAGGACCTCGTTGGGCGAATTGAGGGAAGAGATCCTCGCCAATTCATTTTCCTTGATGCGGATTACATCCACATGATAATTAAAGATCGAAAGCTGGAAGTTACGGCTGGAATAGATCTGACGCACCTTGATGCCCGAATGAAGTAAATCGTTCACAATCTTTACCCCTTCGGCAATAAAAAGCCCCTCACTTTCGCGGTTCTTTTTCAGTTTTAATGAATTGATGAATTTGGCTTCGTTTTTAGCAAGCATGGCTGAAGGGCGACTCTAATTTTCGTACTTTTATACCGATCCGGATCAAATCTGATCGTTTAAACAGGCTGATCTGATTGATTCGGTGAATGCAGGCAGTCAATTCGTATGAAACAGATTGCTTTCGGATTCAAAAGTACCAAAACATCCACAAACACGAACACTTTAGTGCCGAAAGCCGGGAAATACATTCTGATCAGCCTAAGTTTCCTTGTTCTTTCCGGATGGTACGGTTGCGGCAGTGCGCGAAAACTCAAGGAGAGCGAGCTGTTGCTTCAACGAAACACGATCCGTTCGAACAATACGGCCCTGAACAAGGACGAAATCACCACCTACATACGCCAAAAACCCAACAGGAAACTGTTTTTCGTCTATCCCTTCTATCTCGAGATTTATAACCTCGTGAGTCAGGATAAGCTCAAGGCGCAAAAGCTTCGACAAGAAGCCCGGGTCGATACCATCAATGCACACCGTCAGCAACGAAACCTCCTCCTGAACGAACGACGCAAGGCCCAGGGCAAATCCGAAAAAACCGTTAAACTCAAAAGCAAGGACAAGCTCACTTTTAGAGAGTGGCTGGCCAATATCGGCGAAGAACCCAGCATTTATGATTCTTCCCTGACACGCAAATCGGTCAAGCAGATCAATCTCTACCTCAACAACAAAGGCTATTTCAATAATACCGTCAAAGATTCGGTGGTAAGCCGCGGACAACGGGTCAAAGTCTTTTACAACCTCCATACCCCTGCCCCCTACGTGGTCAGACATCTCTCGTATGAGGTAGACGACAGCCTCGTAGCCTTGATTGTACTTGCCGATTCGGGCCACTGTCTCATCCAAAAAGGGCATAACTACGATGCCGACGTACTTCAAAAAGAACGAGACCGCATCACCCGGCTCCTCAAAAACAAAGGCTATTACTATTTCGACAAGGAATACATTTATTACAGTCTCGACACGGCCCTGAAAACACATCAGATGGATATCAGCATCGGGATCAAAAAGCGAAGTGTAGCGTTGAACCAGCGCAGCGATTCGACCATCGAAATGAACCACGAGCGTTATCAGATCGGAGAGATCTACATCATTACCGACTACATGGGCAGGTTCGATACCATCCATACACGCGACACCCTGCGAACAAGCGAAGGACTAACCTTTCTCTACGCCAAACAACTGCGTTACAAACCGGGGGTGATCGCCAACACGATTTACTTTCACAAAGGAGAATATTATCAAGTGCAAAAATCGGAAGATACCTATAAGCGCTTGGCCCAGATCCGGGCCTTCAAACAGGTAGCCCTTGTCTATCAACCTGCGGCAAACGGAAATAAAAATGCACTCGACTGCTTTATCCGGCTTACCCCTGTATCCAAACAAACCATGGCCCTGGGTGCAGAGGGCACCAACACCGGAGGCGATATGGGTGTAAACGGAAGCATTATCTATCAAAACAAAAACACCCTGCGAGGGGCCGAAGTATTCGAAATAAAAATGAAAGCTGCCCTGGAGGTACAGACCCTCGTTACCGACATAGGCTCTCAACAATCGCAAAAAACATTTCTCCCTTTCAACACCTTTGAGATTGGTCCTGAGTTCAACCTGTATGTGCCCCGGCCGTTGTTCCCCTTTAATCTTTTTACTGTAGGCCAGGAAGCGAATCCACGCACGACGCTGACAAGCTATTATAATTTTCAACAACGACCCGACTATACCCGCTCTCTGTTCAACATGGGTTATAGCTATGACTGGAAAAAAGGGAAGAACAAAAAATACATCTTCTTCCCGGTAGAAGTGAACCTGGTAAAACTCCTTAAGATCGATCCTGCCTTCCAGGCATACCTGAATCAGGGCAACGACCCTTACCTCAAGACCCGGTATCAGGATCACATCACCACCGACACCCGGTTTTCGCATACCTATACCAATCAGGAACCCAAGATAAAGAAGGATTATATCTATCTCCGTATTGACCTTGAGTCGTCGGGTTCTATCCTGCGTTCCCTGGCTAATCTATCCAATCAGTTAAAAATTATTTCCATCCCGAAAGACTCAACGGGCAGCTACCGCATTGAGGGCATCAAGTTTTCGCAGTATGTCAAGGCCGGGTTCGACTTTAGATATTACAAACTTCAGACCACCCAAAACCGTCTTATTTTCCGTACAGCTGCAGGCATCGGGGTGCCGTTCGACAACCTCACCACCTTGCCTTTCGAAAAGAGTTTCTTTGGAGGAGGTCCCAACGACATACGTGCATTCCCTGCCGGATCGCTCGGGCCGGGCTCGTACAATCAGGAAGGTGGAACAGCGTATCAACTGGGGGATATGAGCATCGTAGCGAATATAGAATACCGCTACAAGATCTTTAAGATGCTCAATGCGGCCATCTTTATGGATGCCGGCAATATCTGGCTCATCAACAAAGACCCCGAGCGGCCAGGAGGCGAATTTGAACTAAACCGTTTCTACAAGGAGTTTGCCGTTGGCACAGGAGCCGGTCTGCGTCTGGATTTCGATTTCTTTATCATCCGTCTCGATGCCGGAGTGCCGCTTCGCGACCCCAGCTATTCTGAAAACGACCGATGGACATTTGACAAACGGCCGTTTACCAAGACAAATATTAATTTTGGGATTGGCTATCCGTTTTAATGAAAACCGATGGTGTCCTAACTTCAAGCTGTTTAGAATCTCTCTAATTCTCAAACACTTTACGCAGCCAATGGCGTAGCAGCCGGATTTCTTCTGAATCATGTTGAACGATGGCATTGATGAAGGCTTTTAATCCAACATCCTCCCTAACAAGATTCCGTTTACATGCTTTATCAAGATCTGTGAATGTGTATATCCCAAATTCAGCGGATTGGATTTCGTATTTTATGGCCATATTCCATATCCAAGATTCAAACTCCGGGTGCAAACGAATGAGATGTATGTTCGTATCCGGGATTTTACAGATTAGGATCCCAAAATCTGCCAGCTTGTCACAAACGTGCTCTGAGAAGGCAAGTACAAGTGGGTGCTCCCGTCTGAATTTATCGGTATCAACAAGCCCGACCCTGTATGTTACGGCATCATCGTGACGCTGTAACTCTTTCGCAACTTCCGTAATTCCGTGCCGATGGCCTGCTCTCCCTTGCCTTAGAATTAACTCAACCAGCAAGGTGTCGGCATTACATTCGGGTACCACGCGTTTGAGTTCTATCATTATTGAAAGGCACTTGTATTGAAGAAAAAATCAATCCCTGTTTCCATAATATTCTCGACCTCTGCATTGGTTAAAGCCCGGATCTTTGTTTCGTAATTCTCATAGGTAGTGATGAAAATGGAAATATCAGGAGGTTCGCATTGTTCTATGAAAGAAGTAAGTAGATAATGACTATGTGTGGCAACAAAATACTGGTTGAATTTATCTTCAATGATGGTGTCTCCGAGCATTGATACATAAGGAGGATAGGAATGCGCCTCTGGTTCCTCAAATAAAAGTACAGAATCTTTATTTGTTTTAATTGCAGCTAGATGGAAGATAATCCTCTGTAGGGTATCAGCTGCTAATGAGTATGGAATCTTATAAACCCTGTTCCCTACTCTTTTTTGCACTTCAAGCTTATTGCTTGCAGTATCTATCAATAAATCCAGTTCGTACTCTCTGAAAAAATGTGCAATCTCCTCATAAAGACGAGGGTTACTCTCTATAATAGTGTATAAATTATCGCCAAATGGAGGCCTAAGAAAAAGCGGAAAATTATTTTCCTGCTTTTCTAAGGACTTAAAAATGTAGCGCTTTACTGGCACGAACGTCGTTTTTGATGCTGATGAATAAGAATTAAAATTATTCATCTCGTCAGAAAATGAAGCGTAAAAAGGGTCTACGGAGGTTCCCCCAGGTTGATATTTATGAGCGGATGCCAGACTTCGGTACTTCCCACTAATTTGAGTTAAATCGCCTTCAGTCGATTCGGAATGAAATGTGGATACAAATTCCTTACTGGGTCCAAAACAGATATCGTACTGATTAATTTGGTTCAAATGAAACCGAAGGGCTGCACATCCAATATTTGTATTTACATGAATTATATTCTTCCTGTCCTGATCATAGAATAGGTTGCTCGCCTTTTCAAACCGCATAAATTCAGAAAGAAAAGGTCGTGAAGGGTTACAAACTGGGGCATCAAACAGGGATATTGCTTCTAAAATATTAGATTTTCCAACATTGGGCTTCCCGATAAAGAGGTTAATTCTTTTACAGTCAATGTTAACATGTTTGATTGATTTAAAATTCTTGACCTCAAGCGTATTAATGGAGTTCTTCATTAGCTAAGCGTTTGAATCACAAATGTATAAAAAAGTCTGTTCGTGCTGATACAGACATTGGTCGACATCCCCCTCCACTTACCGGTTAAACGGCACCTCATTCACCCAATGAAACCCACGGTTCATGAGCAGATAATCTTTTTCCGAGCGTTTAGTGAATTCGGCTTGCAGCACTTTGCCCTTCCATGTACCCGTAAGGTATAGTTTCCCATTTTCTTCCCGGTACGTAAAATCACAGGTTTCGGTGGAATCAGGATAGCCGATGAGGTGCAGTATTTTTTTTACAGAATCTATCTTTGTACGGTATTTCCACACACTGTCTGCGGCTGATGTAATACTTGCCGTCTGGCTTTGAAGAATGAACTTTCGTACTACCGGCGCTTTCTTTGCCGACACAAGCGTGTCGCTATTCTGTATCAGAAGCACGGGCTTGTAAACACCATCCAGTTTTACGGCCCGGGCGCCCGGCCCGAGCAATTCGGGAGAAAAAAAATCAGAATAAATAAACAGCACGCTAAACCCCAGCACGATCAATGCCTGTCCACCGTAATAAAGCACCCGTTTGTATTTTTCGGAAAATACAAGGGGCCTATAATCCAGCATTTCGGTTTTCAGACCGAGCAGGAAACTGAATATCCGTTGCAGGTCTGTTCCCAGGATGAGCAAGGCAATAAACACCAGGTGGCAAGAGAAAAGCTTAACCGGAACATCATAACAAAAATTCATCACCGCCACATTGGTCATCACCGCAGCAGCGAGCATTGCGCCAATTGTTTTTGTGCGGCGGAACAGCAGGAGGTAACCTCCGGTAAGTTCCATAATACCCGAAAAGACCCGGTATGGGTGTGAGCCTCCCATAAAGGTCCAGAGCAGGTTCATGGGAGAAGATGCGCCGTACGTTTTTTCGAGCCTGAACAAACTGGGAGGAGAGAACTGACCATAATCGGCCGACAGCTTAATAAACCCATACACCAACATATACAAACCCAGATAATACCTTGCATACACCAACAGACAGGGATACCAGCGGCGATAATCCCATTTTTTACGGCCAAAAAGCAACAGTGCCCCTGTAAACACAGCCGACAGCGCCAGTGAAGCCGGTATTCTTGCATAATCCAGCAAGGTATCGCCGCTTCCTTCCGATTCGTGGTAAGAAAGACCCTTGAAATGAAAAAGCCATTTCCCGATCCAGACCGCTATCGTACCAATACCTTTGTAGTAGAAATCGCAGGCGATTGAAATCACCGGGATCTGGTCTAATGGAAATGGAAACATATAGAGCAGCAGGTAGAAGAAAAGCAAGAGGATACCTGCCTTTTTATAAAGTGTATTCATCGGTTGGTTCATGATTCTGGCAATTTAGCGCAACGCTGCACTCAACGACAACGTGATTTTCAGATCCAGGTGTACTGAATGCATGCGCGCACCCGGATTTCGGACGCAATAGTAGGCAGAATATTTTAGGAATTGAATAGTGCTGACTGAAATAGTTGCAACCCAGGGTATATCCTGTATAAGATTCACCGCATAAGTAGTACACGCCTTATTTCCCTTTCCGGATCGGAAACAGCTCCTGGAGCAAGGGGTACTTCGAGCCCCCATTCGTGAACACGCCCTGGTTTACGTTCTTCACTTCCTCAATGCTGTAAAATGCGCTGGGGTTGTGTATGCGTATCAGGCCTTCGATTTCTTTTACCTGTTTGCGTTGTACGATGGTAAAAATCATTTTCACCGGCCCCATGGCCCCCTGTGCATCTACTACAGTCATACCGTGACTGGAGTCTTTCATGGCCTGGATGAACGATTTGCAATCCTGAGCCGTGATGATGCGGATAACAAGCAACCCGAGCGCCATCTTTTCTTCGAGGTACATGCCCAGCATGGTGCCGCAGGCAAAACCGCCTGCCCACCCTATGTAACACATCCAGTTATCGAGATTCTTCATCACGCTGCGTATCACAATGAGCCAGATGAGCACTTCTACAAAACCAAGCAGGGGAACAGCCTTTTTCAGGCCCTTGTGCATAAAGATATGACGGATGGTGCCAATCGTGACATCACACATGCGAGAAAGGCAGATCAGCAAAGGGAGGATCACCCAACTGTATAAATCAAACCCATGAACCATCCCACAAAAGTAAAAGAAAGCAACAAGTGCTGTTTACTTTTTTTTACGGCCAACGGCCATGCTGCTCTTCCTTCATTCCATCCAGACCCTGACTGACGAGCAGGCCCGGTACGAGCAGGTTCAACCTTAATGGTATCTGATCAGCGCCGCATTGCAGTATTCATCGCACTAGTGAACAACAACCAGCTTGCGTGTTTCCATCGCAGCGCTTGTTCGCATGCCTACATAATAAGTGCCGGGCGAAAGCCCTGCACGGTTAAAGACAAGACTATGATTTCCGCCCTGCATCTGCCCATCGGTCAGCACACGCAGTTCTCTTCCCCGCTCATCGTAGACCGAAATACGCACCTGTGCAGCAACAGGCAGCAAGAAGGCAATCGTACACTGATCGCTGAATGGATTGGGATAGGTGTTCAGGTTGAAAGCCGATGCCGGGAGATTCTTCACCCCGGTCAGATTCGTGATGCTGGTGATGTTGGCCGAATAGATTCCGTTGGCATGCGTGGCAACAGCTACCATGCCATCTACCTGACGGTAATCGATCATATCGCAAACCGAGTTGCCGATCGATCCTCCGGGTGGCATCCACCACGATGCGCCTTGCTGCACCCAAACGGTCTGGAGGCCTTGCAGGGTATCGGTGGCATAAATGCCGGTGGAGGTCCCGACCATATAAACATATCCATCTGTAACAGGCATATAGATCCCCCAGCGTACAGAAGGGCCATTGCCGGCTCCGGTGCTGTCTTGCTCAAGGTTACCTGCTGCCTTGGCCCAGGATGTGCCTCCGTTGGTGCTGTTAAAAATACTGTACATCTCATAATTGGAGAACACCACCATCACGTTATCGGCATTGTTCGGATCAACTGCTATACAGGTTACATAACCGGTTGCCGGAAATGCAGCTCCTGTTATATCGGTTGGGGGGCTGGGGGCTCCGGTGTTTGCGTTGTCAAGCCTGTACACTTTCTTGTTGTCGGTGCCGTAGTAAAGCCTGTTTGCCGGTGTTTTGGAGATTGCAACCGCGGTGATGGTTGAACCCGATGTGGGCACGGTATCCGGAAACATCTGCCAGTTGGTGGAAATGGAGTCGGGGCCGCCTAGCATCGGTATGGTCGATAAATTGTTGTTCCTCCACATATTCTTGCCACCGGCCAGGTACATGATGTTGTTGTTGTTGGGGTCGAGCACAAAGGGGTTTACAAACTGATACTGCTTTCCGCCAATAGGGTCGATACGGTTAAACGAGGTGACATTTCCATTGGCATCGAGTATCGCACGTTTGGTATTCCCGTTCTGAAATGAAAGGTAGTACGCCTTTTGACTATCGGCAACGGCACAGTACGAACCATCGTTCTGCCCCGGTTTGGCCCAGATGGCAAAAGGGTTGGCGCTGTTGGTGTACCACGAACCATTGTCCTGCGCTCCGCCAACGAGTATCTGACTGCCTCCTGTTGCGTGATCCATGGCCACGGTATAGAACATAGCGGTTACATACCCGTTATCGAGCGAGTTCCAGGTAACCGAAGCAGCCGTGTTATCGGTAGTCTTAAATATTCCCCCATCGTTACAGCTAAACATGGTCTTCGGATTGGCCGCCGAAAATGCAAGCACATGCTGATCGGGATGGTGACTGTGGTACGAGTTTACCACCGGCAAACTGGCCCCCACGGCATATCCCCCGATCTTGGTTGTATGCAGAGAATCAGCAAAGGCAGAGGTAGAACGATACAGGTTGGTTCCTCCGATAAAAACCAGGTTCGAATCGGTGGGGCTTACGCGTACAATCATATCATACGAACCTTGCACACACCAGGTATCAAAATAAGTTCCTTTGTTGGGCAGGTTGGCGCTCAGGTTCTGCCAGACGCCTCCGGTTCCGGCTCCGGTACCGCTTACGTAGGTGTATTTCCACAAACTGTTCCACTCGGCATCACCCAAAAAATTCACGGTTTTCATACCGTGACCAGGGGTATTGGCCAGGAAATAGACTTCGTTTTGATTTTGCGGATTGATGCCCATTACAATCCGGTTGTAGCCTTTTGGAAAATTGGCCGGAAGGATATTCACCAGCGGAGCTACTCCGTCGGGCGAGCGCCAGATGCCTTTGGAGCCCCCACCGGTACTGTCCATGGTGATATAGACAGCCCCCGAATCGTTTACGGCCACATCGGTGTAATAAGCGCTTCCGGTCTTCAGGTAAGTCCAGGTTGTACCCCCATTTACCGATTTCATAATCTGTGCATATAAGGCTGCATAGATCACGTCCTGAGTTTTGTTATGTTTATCGAGGGCTATGTTCCAGACAATCTGGAAACTCGTGCTGAATGCCGAAGCCACCCCGGTGGCCGTAGCAGCAAGCGATGTCCAGGTCATACCATTGTCGGTCGATTTCAGGATTCCGTTGCCCAGGTAATAGGCCCCGCCCCCGCTGGCCGAAGCTCCGTCGCCTTCGCCCGAACCGGCATACCAGGTGCTTTCATGACCGGCCCGCTGATCCTGGGCCATACACGTTACCCCATGATAGCTGTTGGGCGATGTCATCATGGCCCAGCTGCTGCCCCCGTTCGAGGAACGCCAGACCCCGCCCGAAACCGTGCCGGCAAGCATATTGTTTTCATTTAAGATATCTATTCCAAAGGCGCGTGTACGGCCGCCCACATTCCAGGGCCCGCGGTTGACCCAGCCTGTAAAGGGCGAACGGTTTGACTCATCCACCAAAAAGCCCGGCAAGGTGGAGGCAAAGGCCAGTTCGCGGGCCCTGATATGGTCAGGTATTTTGCCATTGGGAGCAGCCAGACGGCGGAGTTCCCAGGCTGCCCTGCCCTCTTCATCGTCGCTCATCGAGCGTCCTCCCGTTGAGGGCCTCGAGGTTGCCGGGGTTGAATGATGCATTTGCCAGAAATAGGCAACAACAAGTAGGGCTCCGGCAAGGAGGAGCAGGCCTGCGAATTTTTTGTTCATCTGAAGATCGTATAAACGTGCATCTGTATCAGCAGATAGCCGACTGGAGGCTACCCGTTCCTGCGTTTTTGAGAATCAAATACCCTTCGGGGATGTGCATCAAAAAACGCTGCTGATTTTGGACGTTCAAAGCTAGTAAAATTTAGCCTTCGGGGATGAAAATGAAGTGGATGATGAAAAACGGGGAGCGCTTTAGACCAGGTTATTCTTCCATGAACTAACAAAACAAATCCTCCGCAGCCGTACATGCTTTTGTTCTTGTTACGAATCGGTTGTTTATACAGTCGTTCAGCTCATCCGGCCCTGTTTAGGGATCACCCAAAAAATCGACAAACTAGTGGAGGACGAATCGCCCTGTGCGCTGGGGAGTCTCCCGCCGAAGGGCGGGACGAACTTCAAGATGGCTGGCGAGAAGCGATGGCCTGTGCTGAAAAGCCATCTTGAAGTTGGTCCGCGTGGGGCCTTTTTTGCGTTACTTTCCTGCCCCGCCCCTCAAGCTTCCTGCGCGTCGGCAGGCGGGGTTGGGCAAGCAAAAAGCGGCAAAGACCTGGCAGGTCTTTGAGCGGGCATGTGTGAAAGCAAAAATTCCTTTGAACACAACGTTCGTCCACGTTCTGCTTGGTGCAAGGGGTTTGATTGGAAACGGTATTTAGTCTTGCATCTCAAGGATGAAAATGAGACATTAAGTGTTGATTGAGTAGTGTTTGAAGGTGTTTGAGTGAACCCTGTTTATTTTATTGAAATACAGGACTGAACAGGATCAGGCTTGCAGGATTCAACAACCGGCAGCGTAGGTTTATTTTTCGATGGAGAAAGACCTGATTTCGGAGCCTGCCAACAGAAATTGTAAAACCCAAAATCAGACCTCGTCCTCCGGAGGAGGAACGTTCTGGAAGATGCAGTGAATTTCCGCTCCTGTGAGAGGAACTGCTTCCCGTAAGGGAGGAACTTGTTCCCTTACGGGATGAACTTGTTCCCGTGCGGGTGGAACTGCTTCCCGTGCGGGCAGAACTTGTTCCCTTACGGGCGGAACTTGTTCCCGTGCGGGAGTAACTTGTTCCCTTACGGGCATAACTTGTTCCCATGCGGGGGGAACTGCTTCCCGTGCGGGCGGAATTTGTTCCCGTGCGGGAGGAACTGCTTCCCGTACGGGCGCAACGTGTTCCCGTGCGGGAGGAACTTCATCCCGTATGCGAGGAACTTCCTCCGATGTCTGTTCAACTCAGAGATGTGCTGTATTCATGTTGGATGATAAAACCCCAAAAGCACACGATAAGAATAGAAATCAAGATATTACACGACTCCCTGGGGAATAAATGAACCCGGTGCTTCGCAAAAACGTCCCGATTATTTGTAGAAGGCCTTGAGTTTCTGGGTGATTTCTAAAACCGCCGGACAGACCATCGTATTCTTCAGGGCCAGATCGAGCACCTGATGCATCTTTTTGCGGTTTGTATGTGGATATTCCCGGCAGGCATTGGGCCGGTCTTCGTAGATCAGACAATAGTTCTCCCCGTCCAGAAAAGGGCAGGGCGCTTTTTGCAGGACATAATCCTTATCAGCATCGATCATCAGGTATTTTTCGACAAATGCCCCGGGTTTCATGCGCAGGCTTTTGGAAGCCCGCTCTATGTCCTTTTCATAAAAAACAGGACTCGTAGTCTTGCAGCAATTGCCGCAGGTCAGGCAATCGATGTGTTCAAAAGCTTCGTCATGCAGCCGGTGTACCTGTTCATCCAGATCGGCAGGCTTCCTGCGTTTGAGCTGTTCGATAAGCTTTCGGTTTTCGCCCGATGCGCGTTTTGCTGCTTTCTGAAACTGATCGAGATCCATACCGGTTGTTTCGGTAAAGATACGGCATTCAGATTCCCGAACAGATAGATCGCTTCCTGTATTTTATTTCTATCTTCATCCATCCGTTTATTCAATCAGTACAAAATTGTTGAATAGCCCGGATCTCACCAACAGATTTTTCATTTATGACACAAGAAAAATACGATCTCTGCATCATCGGCGGAGGACCGGCCGGCTACGCAGCAGCCATGAGGGCCATAGACTTTGGAAAGACCGTGATACTCGTCGAAAAAGACCGCATCGGTGGGGCCGGGCTTTTTAACGGGGCCCTTTCATCCAAATCGTTCTGGGAATGTTCTACCCGGTATGCGGCTACGCGCAATGAGCTGAAAGAAAAAAACATTGCGTACAGCATGAATTTTGAAGATGCCCATAAAGTAGTCGAAGCGGCGGTGTTTGAACGCAAGTTCCAGCTGAATGTACACCTCAACCTTCTGCAACGCGCCACCCATCACCCCCTCATCACCCTCGAAAAAGGGAAGGCGACATTACTGAACAAAAACGAGGTGCGCATTGTCAAGAAAAAACACGAAAAGATAATCTTTGCCGACAATATCCTGGTTGCCACCGGCAGCAAGCCACGCCAGCTCCCCCAGATACCTGCCGATGAACACATCATCTTTACCAGCGATGGCATCGAGAACCTGAGCGATTTTCCTGAAAGCCTGGTGATTGTCGGGGCCGGTGTTATTGGTTGCGAATACGCCACCATCTTTTCGAATTTCGGAAAAACCCGCGTCTACCTCATCGACAAAGCCGACCGCATCCTGCCCTTCGAAGACGAAGACCTGGCCCTTATCGTAGCCGCAAACCTCGAACAAAACGGGGTAACCATACACCGCAATGCCTCGCTTGCAAAGCTCGAAGTAAAAGACGGAAAGGTTGAATACGAGTTGAAATACAACGACGGAAGAACGGAAGTCCTGCGCGTTGAAAAAGCATTGCTTTCGATCGGGCGTATACCCAATACCTCGCATATCGGGCTTGATGCTGCCGGGGTGGAGATGGATGAACGCGGCTATGTAAAAGAAACCGATACCCGTACCAGCATTCCCACCATCTACGCCGCCGGCGATATCATTGCCAACATCGCCCTGGTGAATGTGGCCGAACGCGAAGGCCGGCATGCCGTTGTGAAAATGTTTGGCCCGGCCGTAAAACCCCTTGTGTACAGAAATATATCCACCATCATGTTCCTCAACCCCGAGGTGGCAGCCGTGGGCATGAACGAACAGGACCTGCGCGCAAAAAACATCCCCTACCGCGTTGCCAAGATCGATTATTCCTGCATCCCCCGCGCCATTGCCATGCGCAAGACAAACGGATTCTTTAAACTCATCGTGACCGATGATGACGAGATGCTCGTGCTCGGCATGCGTGCCATCGGCGAACATGCATCGAGCGCCATACAGGCCGTGGCCCTGCTCATTCACATGAACAAAGGGATCCATGAACTCGGCAATATGATGCACCCCCACCCCAGCATCACCGAAGGGGTTCAGGAATGCGCCCGCATGCTGCTGGGCAAACCTATCTTCAAATCGTCGGTCTTTAAAGACAAGCTCAAATGCTACCGCTGGGCCGAAGGGGTGTGTACTCCGCTCGAAAACCTGTAGACGCATCGGCTGTCGGGTACATTATTCCTGGACAGTCACTTACAGACTCTTCAACATGAATCAGTAACCCCGCACTTCTGTGCGGGGTTTGCACACCCTGCAAATCATGGGCTTCAGCCCAAATAACAAAGGCTTAGACCGACTTTATGTCATACCTCTGATGCTCGTTTGGGCGATAGCATAAACTTCGGGGTATGCTTAG
>JABDAO010000016.1 GCA_013289095.1 Bacteroidota bacterium
GAGAGAATCATCATACCCTTGGCGCAGCCTGTATGCTCCGTATGTTTTGTTTCTGTTTTCGAAAATCAGTTCGTTCATCGAATTCCCTGAGTGGCCTGTAGTTCCCATGTGTTTGTGTTTTAGGGTTTGATATCTGGATGATTGCCGGGGATGATTTCCATAAAAAGAAGTACGTTATTCAATCTGAATGCAGCAAAGCGGGGATGCGGATGGTAAGCGAAACGGGGATGTAAGTAAAGCCTGAACTAAAACGAAGTATGGCTTTTGATCATGGGGATGGGGTTGATCCTGGAGGTATAACGGAGGAATTTTCAGGATATTGTGCAAAATAGAAAAAGTCGCAACGGAGGTAAGTCTGATTTTGGTAATTGGATGATATCCTCTTTGTCAATTGAATGGGGATCCCTTACTTCTTCCTTTTTATTTTTCGTTTTATCTTCACGTGCTAGCGAATAATAGAAAAAGAGGTGGTCGCATTTTGCGGCCACCTCTAAAAACCTGAATGAGATGAAAAAAGGTAAACATCAACTGGTCATCCCTGACGAAGTTGTAATAAATAAGGAGAGGGAACGTGGTTTCACAAGGAAGAGCCGGACTGGCAGTATTTGTAGGCGTTTATTTTGGCTGCCTTATGCTGTAGCGCCTCACCCAAAAGAACACAAACGGCAGACAGAGTATATAGGCAATGATCCAAAAAATCCATTTCAAATCCCTGGCGGCGAAAAAATCTAAATCGCCTATGCCCCGTAAAATGACTCCGGTAAGGAGGGCAATAAAAGAAATCAGCATCTTTTCTATGTGACGGGGAAGCCAGAGCCTCTTCCGGTCTGTTTTTTGAATGAAATACCGCATGTCGGAAATGAGGGTATAGGCAATCAGGAATATATAAAAGAAACGGACACAGACCCACCCAAAATCTGATCCGAACAAGCCGTTATAGATCCGAAGTCCGTCGGAGAGCAGCAATACTCCACTGCCTCCTAAAACAACCAGCATCAGCCAGTCAACCCATCCGGGCGGCGCACCTTTGTACCTCACGGCCTTGAAACCCGTGATGCAGAGGTACAGGTTAACGATCGTAACCCCAAGCAACAAGGCTTTGTATTTCAGAAAAAGCATGAAGAACCCCGTCAGGCCGGCAGCCAGGAACGTAACAAAATAGAGCATCCCGGCTTTGCGATGTGTCTTGTTTCCCTTAGGCTGGGTAACAAGGGCGATACTTCCTGCCGCAAAAGCAATCAGAGTGAGCGCTACATGTATGTATACTGAAAGTTTATAGGGCTCCATAAGCCTCGAAATTAGGAAGTCCGTATGTTCAAGATCCGGCTCCGGATTTTTTTAGGTTCTTTCGCTGCATGGTTGAGGTTTTATTCCTCATCCCTTTCTGCGGATCACATAATTGAAAAGCGGGGTTTCCATGTCAACATGGTCTACTGAACCGTGGGAGTAATGAAAGGTGTTTTTGTTTTTTTCTACTTCCAGACAGTAGGTTGATGGCTTGAGGATACGGATCGGGCAGATAAGCCCGTAGTTTTCAGCAAAAATTTTTTCCTTTCCTGTGGGTTCTTCAAAATACATTTTCACCACACTAAAATCAAGGCTTTCGGCCAGGATCCCCGCTTTGTGGTACTTGTAGGTGGAGCAATCAAAATCATAATGATCTTTGTTCCACATCACCGTGGAGTTATAGATTTCTTTGTTGATCACCGAATGGATATCGGCTTTAACGAGTTTCTCCCCCTTATAGATACAGGTAATCAGGTGCGAGATATGCACCCTTACAAGCATCCAGGCATCCACCTCGCTGCGGAAAATATAGATAGTGAGACTGTCTTTCACCACTTTTTCGACCACCATATTGCCGACTTTTACATTGGCAATATCAATATCGAACACCCTTGTTTCAGCCTGTAGAAAAGCAGCAGAAAAAAGAAAACAAAGGAGGATTAAACCGGTACGGGTTACGGACATAGCAAGTGGGTACTAGAATTTATAACAGTGATGTACTATGGATAGGAAGTGTCTGAGGGTTCGATAAATTAAAGATAGGAAGAAAGATCTGTTGTTCCTAGCAATGTGGGAATTATACTTGATGGAGGGCTTGCTGAATGGGTTCGAAGCTCCGGAAGATACAGTCAAGTCAAGACCTCTGATCTCTGACGGTCGCACCGTGAGCTTGGGTGCAGGCTGTAAGCTGTTTTGGAAGAGAAGAAGAGGAGGATGGTATTCTGATGGCAATCTCAGATTGCTGCTAACGACGAAAACCGCGTTCCGTTGGCCTGAACAACATCCATGATGCCAAAATTAATTTCTTCGAGGATACGCAGATGCGTATCGTAGTTGGGGGTATCTACATAATACTGAACCAGGATATTGATCGAGCCTGAACCGAATTCAAAGAGCCTTACTTCCTGGCTTGTTTGCAAAATAGCGATGTCGCGCGAGAGCAAGGCGCTGATGCCTTTCAGGATGCTTTTGATCTGGTCGGGGGTGGTTGAATAAACGAGCCCGATGTTGAATTTGACCCTGCGCTGATGACGCTGGCTGAGGTTATCCAGCTCGGCATCGACCATTTTTTTATTGGGGATGGTGACCAGCGAGTTTTCGAACGTACGGATACGCGTGCTCCTGAAACCGATGCTTTCAATGGTACCTTCCACAGGCCCTGCTTTTACAATATCGTTCACCAGGAATGGTTTGTCGAGAAAAATCGTGAATGATCCCAGCAGGTTCTCAATGCTTTCTTTGGCTGCCAGCGCAACAGCCAATCCACCAATTCCAAGACCTGCTATGAGCGACGCCACATTGATGTGGAACACCGAGCCCAGGATTGTAAAAATGCTCAGGACCAGGATCACTACTTTGAGACATTCTTTAAAAAAGGGGATCAGCTGATCGTCGGATTTTGCATCCGTCTGTTTGGTGCGGTGACGAAGCACCAAACCAAAATAGTCAACCATACGAAGCAGGACGAAGGTGCCCGCGGCGGTACACAAACCCGTGAAGCCCCGGCTGAAGATCATCCTGAGCCCGAACTTATCATCTGGAGCCAGGTGCCATTCGGTGGGGAATGTGAGCCTGTCGAACCCAAAATAAATGGCGGTCAGTATGATGATATAGCCCACCGGCTTTTTTAGGAGCAGAAAGAGTTTGGAGTAACCAATGCTCTCGCCAGCGTGTCTTTTCAAAAAACGAAAGAGTAGGTGTACGCATGCCTTGGTAAGCAGACGTCGGAACAGAATGCCGGTGAGCATGATGCCCACGCACCAGCAAAGCTCTGCTATGGTATCCTGTCCATAATCGCCATAGAGTGGGTGCTGAAAAAAATCCTTCATGGATCAGATCAATTGATTGAGCGCAATTTCAAAGCCGGTCTTGGCAAGGTTCTTCCCGGTTTTGTTGAGTGCATGGGTCTTAACCTGGGCATTGAAGATGGTGGTTGATACATCACCAAAAATGCCTTTGTCGGAAAAATCGATATTGTCCTGCATCAGATAGGCAAAGACACGGGCCATGCCACAGTTTGAGATAAAGTCGGGGATCACACTAAGACCTGCATCGGCCATTTCGCCGGTAGGCCCGAAAAATATTTCGGGATCTGCAAAAGGTACATTGGCCCCGCAGGCGATGACTTCGCATCCGGCTGACAAGAGTCTTTTGATCTGGGCCGCGGTTACCAATCGGGAAGATGCTGCCGGTATGAAAATCTCGGCAGGCACATCCCAGATCTGTTCGTTGATTTCAGAAAAAGAAAGAAGATCAGGAGCGATGAGTTGGTTTGCCTTTCTGTTCAGAAAGAGAGCCCTGACCTCCTCGAACGAATATCCCTGGGTATTGATTACTCCGCCGTTGCGGTCGATGACACCAACGAGCTTTACACCCATCTGGGCAAGATAATAACCAGCTGCCGCTGCCACATTGCCCCAGCCTTGTATGATGGCCCGTTTACCGGCATACGCTTTTCCGTAAAGCGTGTAATGGTGTTTCACCGATTCAGCAACGCCGTATCCTGTTATCATGTCGGCGACTAGATAATTTATACCGGGAGCAGGGGAGAAGGCCGGATCCTCCACGATCTTTGACACCCCTTTTTGGAGTTGTTCTATCTTTTTTAATTTATCATCCTTCCCGGGGTTGAAATGACCGGTCAGGACACCTTCCTGGGGATGGAGTATCCCAAATGATTTGGTGATTGGTATCACCTCGTGTATTTCGTCGATATTCAGATCTCCGCCTGTTCCATAATAATGCTTGATAAGAGGAGAAACAGCACGAAACCAGCGTTTCAGTACGCCTTCTTTACGCGGATCGGAAGGATCGAAATTGATGCCCGATTTTGCGCCTCCGATAGGCGGCCCCGAAACCGTAAACTTTACTTCCATTGTCTTGGCAAGCGACTCCACTTCTCGCTTATCCAATCCTTTCCGCATCCGTGTACCGCCTCCTGCAGCGCCCCCACGCAAGGAATTAATGACAACCCAGCCCCGGGCATCCGTTTCGGTGTCTGTCCATTCGAACACGATTTCGGGAGCCTTGTTCTCGTACTTTTCTATCAGTTCCTTCATGCTAAAAGCAAGATTTTGACAAAAGTAAGAAAACAATGTTCCGTCTGCCGGGAAAGAGAAGGTTTATCCGATTGCATTTTTTTTACAAAAAAGTTGTATAATTGTGGAATCAAATGAGCAATAATCAACAAAAGCTTTTTATACCTTTGTATAAACCTAGAAGTTTATAGCAATGAAAAAAACTGCTAAGACACCTAAGAAGGAAGTTAAGATCAAGAAGCCCAAAGCTTCTGATGACGAGTTGAACAAAAAAAAGTCGAGTCTGAAACCCCTCAAGGCAAAAGAGAAAAAGGCCTGGAAGAGTGAGCTCGATGAAGAGGACCTGGAGGAAGGGGAAGAGGGGGAAGAAGGGGATGAAGCAGAGGTGGAAGAAGAAAAACCCGAAGTAGAAGAGTTTGGAGAATTCGAGGAAAAAGAACCGTCCAAATTCGATGACTTCAGTCTCGGGTTGAACAACGATGACGATGATGAAGAAGAAGAATACTACGAAGATAATTTTTAAGTAGGACAATGCAGTTCCTCTTGTTGATCCCCGTGTACTGCACGGGGATTTTTATTTTCGGGATGCGTTCATTCCAAGATAGATGCTTCCACCAACCGAATCGCGACAGGCCCCTGTTACCGACATCAGACAATTCACCTCTGCCCGTAAACGTCGTAAGCCCAGAAAAGCAAAGATCAGCGCTTCTTTAAACTGTATGAGCATATCATCGGGAACTATAAATTCGGCATTGCTGTTTTCTTTTATTTTCTCGAGCAGGAAACAATTGTAAACCCCGCCTCCGGTGATCAATACCCTTGAAGAGGGGGTTTGAATACAGGACCCGATCTGCATCGAAATGTGTGCAACATAGGTGTTCAGTTTATCAATCACAGGCAATGTGCTTTTTGAAAGTATCGGTAAGACATTCTTTTCTACCCATTCTTTTCCGAGCGATTTGGGCCCCGGCTGATGAAAAAACGGTACAGCATTCAGCTTTTTAAGAAGCGCCTGATCTGTTTTTCCGGCACTTGACAGACTTCCATTGCGGTCGTATGGCTTGTTCACTTCCTGACTGAGTGCATTCAGTACGATATTTGCGGGACAGATATCAAAGGCCTGCCTGATACCCTGTTGGTTGAATGAAAGATTTGCAAACCCTCCGAGGTTCAGACAATAATCGTATTCTCCGAACAAGAGTTCATCGCCAATCGGTACCAGGGGGGCTCCTTGCCCTCCGAGGGCAACATCCATGCTTCTGAAATCGCAAACAGTGGTTATGCCGGTGGCTGCTGCAATAGCCGCCCCGGATCCGATCTGAAGGGTGAATCCTTTGGAGGGTTGATGAAAAACGGTATGCCCATGCGAAGAAATCAGATCTGGGTTTAGACGGTGTTTTTTGATAAAGCGGCATATCTGTGTACCGCTCCAGCGCCCATACCAGGTATCAAGTGCGGTGAGCTCCAGGGCAGTCAGTTCACCGGACGTTTCCAGACGTTTGACGAGCGACCTGGTATACCCAATCGTTTCGGCAGCAACGATCTGGTAACTCCAGCGCTTGCGGGTGAGTATAAACTCAATACAAGCCATGTCTAACCCATCCAGGGATGTACCCGACATGAGACCGATAATCGTACACTTTTTCATCTCTCGACTCACTTTGTTAATGCAAGATTAAACAATTGTATTCTCACGAACTAACCTCATCCTAACAGATGCTCCCGGCTTTTTATCAACAAGGGATTAGACATTGGCTTTTCGGGTGAAAATCAGCTTTTCAGCACGTGTTTTAAACTGTATATTTGCCCAAGATAAACCTAGACCTACCTCGCATGGAATTCAAATTGACCGAAGAGCACCTGATGATCCAAAAAGCAGCCAGGGATTTTGCACAGGAAGTATTGAAACCCGGTGTCATCGAACGCGATGAACACCAGACATTCCCAAAAGAAGAAATAAAGAAACTTGGAGAACTCGGTTTCCTGGGTATGATGGTTGACCCTAAATACGGAGGAGGAGGAATGGATGCCATTTCCTATGTACTTGCAATGGAAGAAATTTCGAAAGTAGATTCATCGGTATCTGTCTGTATGTCGGTCAATAATTCGCTGGTCTGCTGGGGGCTGGAGGAATTCGGTACCGAAGAACAAAAACAAAAATACCTCATACCCCTTGCCAAAGGCGAAATCATCGGAGCGTTCTGTCTCTCAGAACCCGAAGCGGGGTCGGACGCCACCTCCCAACGAACTACCGCCATTGATCAAGGCGATCATTACCTGGTAAACGGAACAAAGAACTGGATCACCAACGGAAACAGCGCCACTGTTTACCTGGTTATTTGTCAGACACATGTAGAGAAAGGTCACAAAGGCATCAATGCCCTGATCCTTGAAAAAGGGATGCCTGGTTTTATTGTCGGAAAAAAAGAAAACAAATTGGGCATACGCGGGTCGGATACACATTCGCTTATGTTTACCGATGTAAAAGTTCCCAAGGCCAACCGTATTGGCGACGATGGTTTTGGTTTCAAGTTTGCGATGAAGACCCTGAGCGGGGGCCGTATCGGCATCGCTTCACAGGCATTGGGTATTGCCTCAGGGGCTTATGAACTGGCCCTCGCCTATTCAAAAGAACGTAAAGCATTCGGCAAACCGATCTGTCAGCACCAGGCCATTCAGTTTAAACTGGCCGACATGGCCACACAAATTGATGCTGCACGTTTACTTTGTCTCAAAGCAGCCTGGATGAAGGATCAGCACCTGGATTATACCGAATCGGGAGCCATGGCAAAAGTATTTGCCTCGAAGGTGGCCATGGATACTACCATCGAAGCCGTTCAGATACATGGAGGATATGGTTATGTAAAAGAATATCACGTTGAACGCTTGATGCGGGATGCAAAAATTACCCAGATCTACGAAGGAACCACCGAGGTGCAGAAGATTGTTATTTCCCGGAGTATCCTTTCCTAACCAACATACATTCCCGATGACCTCGTCAGGTGATAACCTGTTGAGGGAGGGAAAAAGAATGACCGTCGCTGTAAACTAGTTGACGGTCATTTTGCTTTTGGGGTCGTACCTGTATTAAAGGGCTCCTGCCAATCGTTCCAGTTTGATTCCTCTCGAGCCCTTGATCAATACGGTAGCCCCCCGGATCGGATTTTCTTGAATCCATTTTATTGCTTCTTCTGAATCGTTCACGAAAACGCCTTTAAATTCAGCGCTCAGTTTTCCAAACTCAGCTCCGACCAGGATCACCAGTTTGTATTTCTTCTTAGCAATCAGGTATAGGATGGCACGGTGTTCTTCGGTGCTTTCGGGGCCCAGCTCCAGCATATCGCCCAGAATGGCCACTTTGTTATCTGCTTTCAGGAGTGAAAAATTTTCGATGGCTGCTGTGAGGCTAGAGGGATTGGCATTGTATGCATCGAGGATGAGCGAGTTGTGTGTGGTCTTTACAAATTGCGAACGGTTGTTGGTCGGGATATAGCTTTCGATGGCTGCGTTAATGTCGGCGGTCGTGACTTTAAAATAAAGACCCACGCAGATTGCAGCCAGGATATTATCGAAATTGTATTGTCCGATAAGCTGTGTGTTGAGCGTTTGTTTTTTACCCGTTTCGCCTTTTTGCCAATTGATCGAAAGAAAAGGGCTTAGTGCGGTTACTTTACCGGTTACTTCCGAACCTGGTTTATTGCCATACAGGATCCGCTCGGCCCCGGAGGAGAGACCGAAGAGCAAATCATTTTCGGCCGCCACAAAAAATTTTCCTTTGTGAGCACGTATATGGTCATACAATTCGGTCTTTGCCTTGATCACCCCTTCGAAACTCCCAAAGCCTTCGAGATGGGCCTTTCCGATACTCGTAATTAAACCATAATCGGGGAGGGCCAGGGAAGAAAGGTGCTTGATCTCTCCCGGATGATTGGCGCCCATCTCAATGATGGCAATTTCATCGGCAGGTGTAATGGATAACAGTGTGAGCGGAACACCGATATGGTTATTGAGATTGCCCAGGGTTGCAAGTGTTTTATATTTACGGCTCAGCACCGCATGCATGAGCTCCTTGGTAGTGGTCTTGCCGTTGCTACCGGTGATGCCTATGACCGGTATCTTCAGCTGTGTCCGGTGATGCAGGGCCAGTTGCTGCAGGGTTTTAAGCACATCTTTGGTAAGCAGGCAGCGCTCATCCGATTTGTAGACTGGCTCATCAATTACGGCAAAGGCCGCTCCCTGCTCCAGTGCTTTGGCGGCAAGCGCATTGGCGTTGAAGTTGGGCCCCTTCAAGGCAAAGAAAATTGAGCCCTTTGGGATGTTGCGGGTATCGGTGGTTACAAGGGGGTGCTTTAAAAATAGTGCGTACAGCGCTTCTGTGGTGACCATACTACAAATTTAAAAGCCCCTGTTCAGTGAGAAACAGGGGCTTTTAAAAGTTATGAAGATGCGAGTGTTACTTGGAACCAAGTCCTACAGGACTTCCGACACGGGTCATGGCGCAACGGAAACCGATATAATCTGCAGCCTGTTTCTGATCCAGGAAACGACGGGTGCCGGGAACCATCCAATACGCACGGTCTTTCCACGAACCACCCTTGTAAACACGGGCCTTGTCATTGATGAGCGATGTTACATTCCACTCATACATGATCTTATCGGGTGTGGCAGCAGTCGGATCTGAGTAGTAAAGACTGGATTCAGTATCGCCATCCAGGTATGAAATATTGTCGGCCTGTTTGTAGTTGCGGTGTTTATCGAGGTTGTCTTCTTTGTGTTTAAGATCAACCTCACGCGTACGGATCTGACCGGGTATGTTGGTGATGGTACTGTCGGTCTTCAAACCAGTCTTGATATCATAAATATACTCGTGTTTGATCGAGTCGTTGATAACGGTAAGGTTTGGATCCGTAGTATCCTTCAAAGCTGTCTTGAATACGTTTCCGCGGAAAGGACGGAAGTCATCCTTGTCTTCGGGCGAAAGCGGACGGTAGACATCCATCACCCATTCACTAACGTTACCAGCCATGTTATACAGACCGTAATCATTTGGCCAGTATGAGTAAACCGGGGTTGTGATATCACCGGCATCATTCAGCATACCTGCAGTACCCATGTTATCACCATTGCTGCGTTTGTAGTTGGCAAGCATCTGACCAATGTATTTCTCATCCGGGTTACGAACACCATGGCCATTCCAAGGATAGAGCCTGCGATCGGTGATCCGTTCGCCGATTGTATTCCCAATCAAACCATAAGCAGCATACTCCCATTCAGCCTCTGTAGGCAGGCGGTATTTCGGTAACAGGATACCGTCTTCCATACGCACTTTACGGGTCTGACGGTCGGGATCCAGCGATGGGATATCCTGTACAACGGCTCCTTCGTAAGGAGTGGTGGCTTTACTTCCGGCCAGGTACCAGTCGGTGTTAAAAGTAGTACCGTCACGCTGATCGGGAGCAAATTCGAGTATGCCTTCGCGGATGAGTATAAACTCATTGACGCGGTCTGTACGCCAGGAGCAATAGTCGCTTGCCTGGAGCCAGTTTACTCCTACTACCGGGTAGTCGCGGTATGCAGGGTGACGCAGGTAATACTCCACATAAGGATCGTTGTAGGCCAGTTTGCTTCTCCAAACGAGGGTGTCGGGAAGCGCTTTCTTCAGGATTTCGGGATAGTTGGCTCCGAATACACGTCCTGTCCAGTGAAGATATTCAAGATAGTCGAGGTTACGAACTTCGGTTTCGTCCATATAGAACGAAGAAACGCTGACGCGTCGGGGAATATTGTTCCAGTCGTAGAGTACATCCTGTTCGCTACGTCCCATGGTGAAGGTACCGCCTTCAACAAGAACCAGTCCTGGGCCGGTTTCCTGCTCTTCGTAAGGAACCACCTCAAAACCTCCATTTTTCGGGTCGTTGTAGTTCCAGCCGGTTGTGTTCGAACGGTCTTTCGCACAAGAGGCGAGCAGCGTAATTCCGGCGAGTACAATCAACGGTTTTTTGATCCTGTTCATGTGTTTGTGTATAGGGTTGTACTGAATATTATCTAATAACGGCAAAATTAACAGTTTTATTGTCTTAGAACGAAGGACAGCTCACCGTCCTGAACTTCTTTTTCTTTGGCTTACATTCAAATTGAACCTGGAATGAAAGTTCATGCGAACCGGCTGTCGTGTTGGTAAGCCTTGAAACGGTTACGTCGTAACTGTAACCAATCTTGATATGATCTTTCTGAAGACCGATCAGGAGGATAAAGGAGTCGCGGTTACGGTACCACAGACCACCCACAATAGGGCCTTTGACCAGGTAAAGACCCAGATTAAGTTGTTGGAAATCCTGTTGTTTCTGATAGAGAATGTTCGGAGAGATATAGACCAACGGGTTACGTTCTCCATCCAGTGGGATAATGGCGCCTGCGTGACCGGTAAATTTCATTGGCAGTTTACTGGGCCCCAGAAAACCTTCGTCGGGCTCTGTCAGGTGGTTTACTGCGGCTCCAAAGAAATAGCGTTTGCTAAAACCAAGGATCCCGGCAGAGAAGTCAACGTTGTCTTTTTGAGCGGCCCCGGGTGTCTCCTGGGTCTGGAATACAAAGCCCCGGCGGGGATCAATCATATCGCCGAAGTTCAGTTTGCTCCAGTCTACACTTTTCTGCATGAAAGTAGCTTCTGCAGCCAGTTTCACCGAAAATTCGCGGGTAATATTTAACTGATAGGCATAAATGCCGCTGATATTCGTAGTGTTGATAGTACCCTGTCCGGCTTGGTCGTTTGTGACAAGCAGACCAAGACCTCCGTAAATGGCATCAATATGCTGATCGTAAGACGCGCTGTAAGTAACATAGGTGCCCGAAATACCCGGCCACTCATTTCGGTAATTCAGGCAAAAACGTGGACAACGTGCTGTCCCGGCAAATGCGGGGTTGAGGTAAAGCGGATTGGCGTAAAACTGAGTAAATTCAGGATCTTGAGCGAAGGCGGAGTCGCTTAGGAAAAATAATATTCCCGAAGTGAAAGCAATCAGGTAGCGCTTTACCATGGTGTCTTGGATTAAGAATAGACTACAATACTACGAATTGTTTTCGAAATTTGTTACAAAATGCTGATATTTCAGATGTTAAAACCTTAATAAGACAATAAATGAGTGATTGTTTCGTTCTAAATTCAGCGTATTGAGGCTTGTTTTCTACTAAATTCAGATGTTGATGTCGGAAGGCAGGCAAAAAGGTGCTTGGTAAATGTAATAAGAAATTAGGAGAATGACAACAAAGCATCTGATTTTTATTGCTTATTTTTGAAATCCATCGCAGAAAACATGTCCGGAACCCGATCTATTTTGTTTTTTCTGTTGATCTTTTCCGGGAAAATGTTGTTTTCTCAAACTCCGGGCCTTCCCCCGAAACCCATTCCGCCAACTCTTCCGAAACCCCAGGTCAAAAACGAACCCCATACCAAACCCACAGAACCCGAATCGGGTAATACTCCCGTTGTTCCGGTCGCAGTCAAGGCTAAAGCAGGGGTGATCAGCTGGACAAAGCCTGCTGAACTAGGTTTGCCCCATGGAGAATCGCACAAAGTGCTCAGTTTTGCAGGCGCTCAATATACCAAAGACTTCCTGCCCCTTTATTTGGAACGCATCAAGTTGCCAAGCCAGGATAACGAGGCAAGCGTTACCCTGGTAAACCCGGTATACGAAGCCCTGGATGCGGTTTCTGAAGCGCTTGTCAATAAAAAAAAAATTTCTCCGTTGGTTAGCCCCAAAGTGGTGATTACGTATGAGCGGAAGATGCCCACAGCAGAGGTGACCTTTGTTCCGCTTCGTCTAAACCCGGTAAACGGACGTGCCGAGCGGCTGAAATCGTTCAGTCTGAAGCTTGTTTCGGGCGAGAATCAAGCGCTGAAAGCTCTGGTTTCCAAAAAGCATATCCCGGCTGCGTCCTCTGTGTTGGCTTCCGGAACCTGGTACAGACTAGGGGTTTCTGCATCGGGTGTTTATAAAATAAGCTATGGGTATCTTAAATCGCTGGGCATAGATCTCTCGAAAGTGAATCTGCAACAGATTCAGATTTACGGAAACGGGGGGGCCATGCTGCCTTTTCAGAATTCGGCATTCAGACCGGATGACCTCTTGCAGGATGCCATCTTTGTAACAGGGGGAAGCGCTAAAACCCGGGTTGACTCGTCCGACTACATCCTCTTTTACGGGCAATCGCCGAATATCTGGACATATACACCTGGGGCTCCGGCAGGGACCGACAAATTTGTGCATACGGTAAACCAGTACAGTGATACGACCTTTTATTTCCTCACAACCGATGCCACCGTTCCATCCAAACGCATTGCTGCACAGGCGTCGGTATCTCAAACGGCTTCGGCAGTGGTGAGCAGTTTTGATGACTACGCCTATATAGAACATGATTCGCAAAATCTGATTCAATCGGGGCGGCAATGGTATGGTGAGCAGTTTGAGTATAACACCTCTTATTCTTACCCGTTTTTTTTTCCTAACCTCGATACATCGGTGGTAACCGTAAATGCCGATCTGGTGGCCAGGGCCGATGGAGACAGTACCTACTATCAGCTCAAATGCCAGAATACTTCGTCGGTTTTTTATACCATGCCGGTGAGTTTTGCTACCTATTGGGCTGATTATGCTGAACCAGGTATCGGTTCCATTCTTGTTCACCCGGGTTCCCCTTCATTCTCTGTTTCGGTGACCCAGCAAAGCCAGAACCCTAATCTAGGCTGGATGAACTTTGTAGAAGTAAACGTCCGCCGAAAGTTGCAGATGACGGCCAGCCAGATGAGTTTCAGGGATGGGAACACCGCTATTGCCGGGGCGATCAGTCAATTTGTGATCGGCAGCGCCACAAAATACCTGGCTGTATGGGATGTCACAAATGGCGCTCAGCCCGCTGCACAAGTTGCTTCCTTCGACACCCTGGCCAATAACCTGGTATTCACACAGCATACCGACTCCCTGCGGGAATTTATGGTCTTCGACTCTACCGCCTCGGGCCTCTTTAGCGCTCCTGTTTCATTTGGCCCTGTGCAAAACCAGGACCTGCACGCTACTCCACAGGTTGATTATGTGATTGTCTCAAACCCCCTGTTCCTGGATCAGGCCCAACGTTTGGCAGGCATACATGCCACACACGACCATCTGAGCAGTGTGGTGGTTACACCCCAGCAGATCTACAATGAATTTTCATCCGGACGGCAAGATGTGACAGCGATCCGTGATTTTGTGCGTATGCTCTACAACCGTGCAACTGGCCCTGCAACGATGCCCAAATACCTGCTCCTTTTTGGGGATGGTTCCTACGACCCGAAACACCGGCTGCCTGCAAACACCAACTTTATAGTTGCCTTCGAGAACTCGGATGCGCTGAATTACAGCGATTCGTATGTGTCTGACGAATTTTTCTGTTTGCTCGATGATACCGAAGGCGGTTGGGACAGCGGTTCGGATATAGGCTCTCCCGACATTGGCGTGGGGCGGTTTCCGGTAAGAAACGAGGAAAGTGCAAAAACGGTGGTCGATAAGATTGAGAAATACATCAGTCTGGGCAGCCCTCCTCCGATCTCGAACTGCAACAACCAGACCTGTTCGGTCATGCGCGACTGGAGAAATGTGGTTTGTTTTGTGGCCGATGACGGCGATGGGGATACACACCTCTACCAGGCCGAACAATTGGCTGCCATGGTCGACACGGCTTACCACAGTTACAATATCGACAAGATTTACCTCGATGCCTATCAGGAAGATGTGTCGCAATACGGGTCAACCTATCCGGGAGTCGTGGATGCCATTAACCAGCGCATCGCCGATGGGGCGCTGATCTTTAATTATACGGGTCATGGAAGTACATCTACCCTCTCACACGAAACAGTGGTTCAGGATGCCCAGATCAGCGCCTGGACAAACCTGTGCAATCTGCCCTTCTTTGTAACAGCTACCTGCGAATTTGCCCAATATGATAATCCAGGCTTTGTTTCGGCCGGAGAGCTGATCCTTTTAAACCCGAATGGGGCAGGCATTGGTTTGTTGACTACGGTACGTCTCGTTTTTTCGACCCCCAATTTCGTGCTCAACCAGAATTTTTACCGCTGTGCCTTCCAGCCCGTAGACGGACAGATGCCGCGTCTGGGCGATTTGTTCAGGATTACACAAACCCTTTCGGGCAGCCTGGTCAACAACCGTAATTTTTCGTTGCTGGGCGACCCGGCCCTGAGACTTGCCTATCCCGATCAGAAAACAGTTACCTCGGTTGTTAATAACAAGCCTGTCACAACACTTACTACAGATACCGTTTTGGGGTTAAGCCATGTCAGCGTTTCGGGTTTTGTGACCGACACTTCGGGCAACCTGCTCACGAATTTTAACGGTACGGTTTATCCAACGGTGTACGACAAAGCATCGATGCTCACCACCCTTTCAAATGCCGGTACAACGGCAAGCCCTCCGGCCACCTTTAGTCTTCGTAAAAATATCATCTACCGGGGCAAGGCTTCGATCATCAACGGCAAGTTTCAATTTTCATTTGTTGTGCCCAAAGACATTGGCTCCCAGTTTGGAACCGGTAAAATCAGTTATTATTTCGAAAATGGATTGGACGACGGAGCTGGTTTCTTCAGCCAGTTTCAGGTGGGGGGTATGGTTGCGAACCCTGCGGTGGATAAAACAGGCCCCAGAATCAAACTGTTCCTCAACGACAGCACGTTTCTTCCCGATGGCATAACAAATTCAGCCCCCCGGATCTATGCATCGGTGTTCGATAGCAGCGGAATAAACACCGTAGGCAATGGTGTAGGGCATAACCTGGCGGCTGTGCTTGATAACAATGTGCCGGGAACAATAGTACTGAACGATTATTATACCGCCGATCTGAATACCTACCGCAGCGGAAAGGTGGTTTACCCCTTGTCGGGCCTGGCTGAAGGACAGCATACACTCAGCCTCAAGGCCTGGGATGTTTACGATAACCCTTCTCAGGCTTATACCGATTTTCTTGTTTCTTCCTCGGCCCAGCTGGCCCTGCAACATGTGCTGAACTGGCCCAATCCGTTTACCACCCATACCCAATTCTTTTTCGAGGATAACGAGTGCTGCCAGACCCTGGTGGTGGAAATAGAGATCTATACCATTACCGGTAAGCTGGTAAAGACTATTCAAACCACCCTGTTTGTGGATGGACATCGCTCACCTCCAATAGATTGGAACGGGCGCGACGATTTTGGCGATAAAATTGGCCGTGGCGTATACGTTTATAGGCTTTCCGTACGTTCTCCCTCCGGCGGGACTTCCGAAAAGGTGGAAAAGCTCGTAATCTTAAACTAATTTAATACCTTAGCACTCCCAAAAAAGGGGCGTGCTTAACGAAACGAAAAGCGATGTTCAGAAAAGTAGTTATCCTATCAGGAATTTGTCTCGGTCTTGGCCAATCTGGGTATACACAACAACTTACAACGAGTCAGTTGCTTGGGCAGGTAAATACCGTTACCACAGCAGTTCCATTCCTCATGATTTCGCCCGATTCACGTGCCGGTGGAATGGGCGATGCCGGTGTAGCTTCGAGCCCCGATGCCAATTCTATACACTGGAACCCAGCCAAACTTGCGTTCCTCGATAAAAAGATGGGGCTCAGCATCTCCTATACCCCTTGGTTGCGTGCATTGGTGCCTGATATTAACCTGGCCTATATTTCCTTTTACTACAAACCGGGAAGCAAAAAATCAGACCAAACCATTGCAGCCTCCATGCGTTATTTTTCGCTGGGCAATATTACGTTTACCGACATCAATGGCAACACCATTGGTCAGTATAAACCCTATGAAGTAGCTTTCGATCTGGCTTATTCCAGGAAATTAGGAAAACATTTATCCGCAGGGCTTGTAGGACGCTACATCAGCTCAAACCTTACCAACGGAGTTGACGTAGGTGGCGCTAGCACGCATACTGCACGCTCGTTTGCGGTAGACCTAGCTCTGTTTTACACGAATAACAAGATTACCATCAGCGATAAAAAGGCCACCTTCAATTTCGGGTTTGATCTTTCGAATATGGGTGCAAAGGTTGCCTATACCAATACTTCCCAGAAAGATTTTATACCAACCAATCTGCGCTTCGGCCCGGGTTTGATTATCGATCTCGACAAATACAACAGTCTGGCTTTTATTATGGACATCAGCAAATTGCTGGTCCCCACCCCGCCTGAGTATGGAACGAATGCTCAAGGTGTGTCTGTTATCACAGCAGGACAAACTACTGATGTGGGTGTAGTTCAGGGTATGCTTGACGGGTTATCGCCCAGAGACCCTCCGGCCGGACCTCGGGAATGGTTACGTGAATTTGATGTCAGTGGAGGAATGGAATACTGGTACGACAAATTGTTTGCCGTACGTGCCGGGTATTTCTACGAAAGCCCAACAAAAGGCGATCGTATCTATTTCACCCTGGGAGCCGGTATTAAGTACACAATTTTTACCCTCGACTTTGCCTATCTCATCCCTACCGATCAGCGCAACCCGTTGCAGAACACCCTGCGTTTTACCATGATGTTTGATCTGGATGCTTTGAAAGATCAAGCCAAAGCTTCGAGCGGCACTTCTACCGAATAAATTTTTGTCTGAATGCCTGGTTTTCACCCTCTTTGTAGTCATACAAGGAGGGATTTTTTTTGTTCATCTCCACATCGTTTTCTTGTACTAATTTAGGCCCTCAATTCAAGAACATGGCAAAGATCAGAATAGGATTTGGGTTTGATGTACACCGTCTGGAACCCGGGCGGGCATTCTGGCTGGGTGGTATACAGCTGGAACATCATCAGGGCAGTTTGGGGCATAGTGATGCCGATGTGCTGATACATGCCATCTGCGATGCATTGCTCGGGGCCGCCAACCTGAGGGATATTGGTTTTCATTTTCCAAATACCGACGAAGCCTATAAGGGCATTGACAGCAAGGTGCTGTTAAAAAAGGTTGGTGAGTTGCTGAGCAACGCAGGCTATTCGATCGGGAATATAGATGCTACCCTGTGTCTGGAACAACCAAAGATCAATCCCCATATTCCAGCTATGCAAAGCGTGATGTCAGCCGTGTTGGGTATCCCTGCCGATGATATTTCCATAAAAGCCACCACCAACGAAGGTCTTGGTTATGTAGGCAGCGAACAAGGTGTGAATGCGTATGCTGTTGCATTAATTGAGAAAAATACCTAGAGCTCACTCAAATTAACCAATCGTCACACAATCATTCACATTCATTTGTTTATTGTAAAACCGGTACAGGCAAAAGTATTGATTTAGTTTAAAACGCTTGCGGCCAATATGTTTCAGACAGTCATTGTGTTCAATGAGTTTTGCAACTGAGTGCCTCGAAATAAGTAACCCCGCGCTAAAGCGCAATGTCATTTAGTTAAGGAAAATAGATTTGTAAGAATGGGCAGATCTGGGTTTAATTCAGTTTAGCTCGTCTGGTTAAAAAGCCTGGAATCATCCCGGAACGGATACTATCTGAGGAATGTGCGACCCCTTCGGGGTCGAAAGTTGTTTTGTTTTACCTTTCTACAAACGTGTGATGCCTTCGGCATCATCCCAAATCCGGTTCATGTAGCTCTTCCCGGAAAGGAAACCCCGAAGGAGTTTAACGTTTGTAGCACGCGTCATCACCAAAACCTTCCGACCCCGAAGGGGTCGCACAAATGAAAGCCTGTAGGGAATTAACTAGGGTTCACTCAAACACCTACAACCATCACCCAATCAACACCTAATGTCTCATTTTTATCATTGAGATGCAAGATTAAATGTCGATTCCAATCAAAACCCTTGCACCAAGCAGTACGTTGACGAACTTTGTGTTCAAAGGAATTTTTTAGTTACTTTTTGCTCGTCCAAAAAGTAACGCAAAAAAGACGCCACGCGGACCAACTTCAAGATGGCTTTTCAGCACAGGCCATCGCTTCTCGCCAGCCATCTTGAAGTTCGTCCCGCCCTTCGGCGGGAGACTCCCCAGCGCACAGGGCGATTCGTCCTCCACCAGATTGCCGGCTTTTTGAGTGAACCCTAACTATTCAGCGCGTTTTTGGGTTTTAAACAACCATTCCAGAGGGGGTGGCAACATACACGAATACAAATTCCGGGTAAGGGGATAAGGCTTCTTAACTAAAAAATGACCGTGCTTTCAGCGGGTTACACTCCCTCGTACATACATTCTTCTACATCGTCATTACACGTTTTCCTTTCGTACATACATTCTTCTCTTTCATAACTACACCTTTCTCCTTCATAAATACATGCTTCTTCGTCGTCAATACACCCTTCTCCTTCATAAATACATGCTTCTTCTTCGTCAATACAGCCTTCTCCTTCATAAATACATGCTTCTCCTTCGTCAATACAGCCTTCTCCTTCATAAATACATGCTTCTCCTTCATAAATACACCCTTCTCCTTCATAAATACATGCTTCTTCTTCGTCAATACACCCTTCTCCTTCATAAATACATGCTTCTCCTTCATAAATACACCCTTCTCCTTCATAAATACATGCTTCTCCTTCATAAATACATGCTTCTTCTTCGTCAATACATCCTTCTCCTTCATAAATACATGGTTCGCCTCCGTCAATACCGCTTTCCTTTCGTAAATACGCCTTTCTCCTTTATACATGCAGCTTTCACTGTGTAAATACACGCGGTTGCCATGCAGTAGCACCCGACACGTCGACTGCAAGAACTGAGTTTCCACAAAATCCGTTCGTAATTTGAGTGAACCCTATTTATGATTGTACTGCCCGGTTGTGAAACAAACCGAGATGGATGGAAACACAGAAAGCATGTTAGATATTACTTCTCTCCCCCCAGGTTTGTATGTGGTGCATCTCGCCTCTGAAGATGGGACTATTTTTCTTGTTAAAAGCGTGGTGATAGCCAGACAGTGATAGAACCCCGCTTCAGGGGTTCCCTCAAACAAGGGGATCGTATATTCAGGGTTTAGAAAACATGCTATTCAGCTTATTCAAAGGATTAAAAAACGGGAAAGAGGACAAAGAATGGGGCAATTTGTGACCATTCTTCGTCCTCTTTTCGTTTCTATACGGCCTCTTTCCCGGTCTAAATTCACGATTCTGCCAGGATTACGAGTAGGTAATCCCAGATTGTGCATTAGATGGCTAGTGCGCTAATGCACAGTGTGTTAGAATTTGTGTGTCGTATCTGGGTTATCCCGCTGGTTGGGTGTGCTGTTGGTCTTTTGAGTGGGAATGCACTTCTAATGCAGAATGCGGGATAATTGATTAAATTTGGGTCTTCTAAAAACAACCCCCAGCACAACATGGAAAAGGTAGTCTCGAACAAAAAAGAACCTGTATCGAAAAAGACAGATTTTACCAAGGAAACCTATCTTGAATGGTACAAAAGCATGTTGCTCATGCGTAAATTCGAGGAACGTACCGGTCAGCTTTACATTCAGCAAAAGATACGCGGGTTTTGTCATCTCTATATTGGTCAGGAGGCCCTGGTTGCAGGGGCTGAGTCGGCTATCCGCAAGGATGACCGGATGATCACCGCCTACCGCGACCATGCCCACCCCATTGGCCGGGGCATGCACCCCAAATACATCATGGCCGAACTTTATGCCAAAGCAACCGGTTGTTCGAAAGGCAAGGGTGGATCGATGCACATGTTTTCGAAAGAATTTAATTTCTTTGGAGGCCACGGCATTGTGGGCGGTCAGATCCCCCTTGGGGCCGGAATTGCGTTTGCCGATAAATACAACGGAAACGACAGGGTAACCCTTTGCTATATGGGAGATGGGGCCGTACGTCAGGGGGCCCTGCACGAGGCCTTCAACATGGCCATGCTCTGGAAATTGCCGGTTATCTTTATCATCGAAAATAATAATTATGCCATGGGTACGTCGGTAGAACGGACTTCGAACGTACACGACTTATACAAAATCGGTCTCGCCTATAACATGCCTTCCCAACAGGTTGACGGCATGAAATGCGAAACTGTTCACGATGCCATTGCCGAAGCTGCTGTCCGTGCCCGCAAAGGGGATGGGCCCACGCTGCTCGAAATGAAAACCTATCGGTACAAGGGCCATTCTATGTCAGACCCCGCCACCTATCGTTCAAAAGAAGAGGTGGAAGAATACAAAGCCAAAGATCCCATCGAAGAAGTGCTTGCCGTGCTGCGTAAAAACAAATGGATCACCGATGCAGAGATCGAAACCGAAGAAGAAAAGGTGAAAGCGCTGGTGGATGAGTGTGTTAAATTTGCAGACGAATCTCCTTATCCTACGGCCGATGAGCTGTATAAGGATGTTTATGCCCAGGAGGATTATCCCTATATTATGGATTAACCGGGTTGAAGAACTTTTTCGTGAACGCTTTTGATTTATACCAAACAATGCCCGTACAAAACCTATCCTATGGCCGAAATAGTTAAAATGCCCAAGTTAAGCGATACCATGACCGAAGGGGTTGTGGCCAAATGGCATAAAAAAGTGGGTGAGAAAGTAAAAAACGGCGAACTGCTGGCCGATATCGAAACCGACAAGGCTACCATGGAATTTGAGTCTTTCCAGGATGGGGTACTGCTCTATCAGGGGGTAGCCGAAGGCAAGGGAGCCCCGGTGGATGCTATTCTAGCCATCCTCGGCAAAGAAGGCGAAGACATTTCTGCCCTGCTGGCAGAAGCAAAGAATGCGGCAGCAAAACCGGCCGAAACTTCTCCTGAGGTGAAAGCGCTGGCGGCGCCAGAAAAAATCATAGAAAAGAAAGCCGAACCTCTCCCCGAACCTGTGCTGCAGAAAGCGACTGTAAGCCAGCCGGTAGCGGCTGCATCCAATGGTCATTCGGATTCACGGATGAAGGCATCTCCGCTTGCCAAAAAACTGGCTGTTGAAAAGGGCATCAATATTCTCACCGTGAAAGGAAGCGGTGATTATGGCAGGATCATCAAACGCGATGTGGAAAATTACACGGGATCGGCCTTGCAGATGAAAACCTTTGTAGGCGTAGAAAGTTTTAGGGAAGAAGCCGTTTCGCAGATGCGTAAGACCATTGCCCGTCGTCTGGCCGAAAGCAAGTTTTCGGCTCCGCATTTTTATCTCACCATGGAGATTGAGATGGATGAAATGATAAAGGCCCGTGAATCTATCAATACCGTGAGCCCGGTAAAAATATCCTACAACGATTTGGTCATCAAAGCCGTTGCTTCCTCACTCCGTTCAAACCCCAAGGTAAATTCATCCTGGCTTGGCGATCGGATCCGCTACAACGAGCATATCCACATCGGTATGGCCGTAGCCGTTGATGACGGTTTGCTGGTTCCTGTCATCCGTTTTGCCGATGGAAAGACCCTGAGCCAAATTTCGGCCGAAGCAAGGGAATTTGCGAAAAAGGCCAAGGAGAAAAAGCTTCAACCTTCAGATTGGGAAGGAAACACCTTTACCATCTCCAACCTGGGGATGTTCGGCATCGATCAGTTCACTGCCATTATAAACCCACCAGATGCCTGTATCCTGGCAATCGGAGGCATCAAACAAGCGCCCATTGTTAAAAACGGTCAGCTTGTAGCCGGTAACCTCATGAAAGTAACCCTTTCCTGCGATCACCGGGTGGTTGACGGGGCAACCGGTTCTGCATTCCTCCAAACATTTAAACATCTGCTCGAAAACCCGGTGTTGTTGCTCGGTGCGGCTTCGATCTAAGCTTTTTCCGACGCTCCGTATATTCCCTCTCCTCGCAATTGATTGATAACCAATTGCGATTTTTTTTGTCCATCATAATCTGCATACACTTAAGGGACACGCACAAGGCTTAACGCACTTTTGCATTAGCCTGTTACACGGCTACTGCAAAATCCGGTTTATCCTTCTTCACCAAATACCAGGTCACTGTCACTGCCTCTGCCTCCCAACGCTCGTAATCGTAATTTTCGGGAATCCAGACGCGATTGCCCTGTTAGATCCTGTTCATCCAGTGTAAATTGAGCGAAAAATGTTGCCTGATCTGTTGATTGTGTGATTGTTGGGGTCGGTTGAGTGAACTCCTATTCGAGTCTTAACTTCCCGAAATGGTGCTTGCTCCAACATAGACTATTCGTTGTCTGAAATGGGTAAACCCCAGAAAATGAAGTAAACTCAAAATGCTGTTTCTGCACAAACCCGTGAGCTGGAAGACCGGATGCTTTGGAGGACAGACAATTGTCGCACCGGCCCTTATTTCTCTGCAAAACAATAATTCGCAGTATTTCGCCCCAGCTGCGTCAATATTCCTACTTTTGTGCGCTTAATTTTCCCGGCCAGTGTCCAAAGACCATCCACGTTCCATCAAGGAATCCCATCACCACCATATGAGTAAGGTTACTGCGGCCGGTCTGCTGGTAACGCTTGGAATTATCTTTGGCGATATTGGTACTTCTCCCTTGTATGTATTGAGTGAAGTAATTGGTACAGGACCCATTCATGGCGATATTATCCTGGGCGTTGTTTCCTGTATCTTCTGGACACTCACGCTTCAAACTACCTTAAAATATGTAATCCTTACCTTAAGGGCAGATAACAAAGGCGAAGGCGGGATCTTTTCGCTGTATGCCCTGGTCAGAAGAACCAAAAAGAAATGGTTGCTGTTTCCTGCCATCATCGGTGGAAGCACCTTGCTTGCTGACGGCATCATCACTCCCCCTATTTCTGTGGCATCGGCCATTGAAGGCTTGAGAAACCTGAACCCGCATATCCCTACCATCAGCATCACCATTGGCATACTGGTGGGTTTGTTTTTTATCCAGCAGTTTGGCACTTCGGCAATCGGCAAATTGTTCGGGCCAATCATGCTCGTCTGGTTTTCGATGATCGGGGTGCTCGGGGCGATCCAGGTTTTTGGCGACATGAGCGTGCTCAAAGCCCTGAACCCCTACTATGCATACGATCTGCTGGCCAATCACCCCGGAGGTTTTTTACTCCTGGGCGCTGTGTTCCTGTGTACCACCGGGGCAGAAGCCTTGTATTCCGATCTGGGTCATTGCGGGAAAAGCAATATACGTGTAAGCTGGATCTTTGTAAAAGTCTGCCTGGTCTTGAATTACCTCGGTCAGGCTGCCTGGCTGATAGCACACGAAGGGAAACAGTTGCACGACATGACCCCGTTTTTTGCCATCATCGACTCCAGCATCCTGCCAGTTGCCATTGTTATTGCCACCAGCGCCGCCATCGTTGCCAGTCAGGCGCTTATCAGCGGGTCGTTTACGCTGATCAACGAAGCCATCCGTCTGAATTTCTGGCCCAAGGTGAAGATTGTGTACCCTACAAACATCAAGGGGCAGCTTTATATCCCTTCCGTCAACTGGCTGCTCTGTGCCGGTTGTGTGGCTATTGTACTCTACTTCAAAGAATCGAGCCGTATGGCCGCAGCTTACGGTCTGGCCATTGTACTGACCATGTTGATGACCACTTCGTTGCTGACCTATTTCATGATCATCAAACGCTATTCGAAAGTATTTATCTTCTCCTGTCTGGCCGTGTATGTTACCATCGAAACATCCTTCCTTATTGCCAATATGCATAAGTTCAAGGATGGGGGGTGGGTCACGCTCATGATCGCAACAGGCCTGGTTACGGTGATGTGGGTTTGGTACGAGGCCCGCAGGATCAAGAACCGTTATGTTGAATTTGTAGAACTGAAAGATTACCTCAAACTCATCAACGACCTGAGCAAGGATATGGCCGTGCCCAAATACGCCACTCACCTGGTGTACCTTACCAGCGCAGATAATAAGGATGAGATCGAATCAAAGGTCATTTATTCCATTCTTCAGAAGCAACCCAAACGGGCCGATATCTATTGGCTGGTTCACGTAGATGTGGTGGATGAACCTTACCGCATGGAATATGTGGTCACCGAAATTATCCAGAACGATGTGATCCGCGTTGATTTTCGTTTGGGTTTCAGGGTGGCGCCCCGTATCAATTTGCTGTTCCGCAAAGTGGTTCAGGACATGGTGTCCAACAAAGAAATGGATATCACCAGCAGGTACGAATCGCTTAACAAAAGCAATGTCATCGGCGACTTTATGTTTGTGGTGATGGAAAAATTCCTGAGCAGCGACAACGACCTGCCCATTTACGAAAAGATGATCCTCAAAGGATATTTTATCCTGAAAGAATTCAGTATCTCTGAAGAAAAAGCCTTTGGTCTTGACACCAGCTCGGTAAAGGTAGAGAAGGTGCCGCTGGTCATATCCCCTCCCCGGGAGATCAATCTGAAACGGGTGTTTCCGAGCAGGAACACGAAGGTGCACGAGTGATCGGAGCACTTGCGCTGTGAACGACCGCATTATTTTACACCGCACCTTGACATGAAGCGCGATTCAATACGCTTAAATGAGTCTTCTGATCTTGATCCGCCGAACTGAATCTTGCCCGGAAACAATGTTTCTTCGATCTCATGTTGCAGCCTGAGTGATATCCGCCGATCATTCCTTCCCCGATGGAGGCAGAGCGGGCATGCCAGGAATCAAACATACCGGCAAGTGAGAGATTTCAATAATTTAATAGCTATATTTAACTTCTGAAGTCATTGTTTACTTGCGGCTTTAGCGTGAAAGCGGAGCTGCCAGGGAGCTACAGCCATATATATCAAGGAGAAAAAGAATGATTACAAGAATAGAAGCGAAAAATTTCAGGTGCTTGAAATATATCGAGCAACCACTTGGAAATTTCCATGTCGTCATTGGCGCAAATGCCAGCGGGAAAACGACTTTTCTTGATGTTGTCAGTTTTCTTGCTGACATCGTGAGAGATGGGATTGATAAAGCTATCTATAACCGGGCATCGAACTACACAGATCTCACATTTTCCGGCTCCGGAGGCGATATCGAGTTGGCGATTGAAGTAAAATTGCCGGAGCGTATTGTTGCACGTCTGACACATTCAACCTTTGATATCATTCGGTATGAAATCTCAATCGGGTTGACGGACGATACCCATGAACATGCGATAAAGCAGGAACGGGCCATCTTATTGAATTCAGGCGTCGTTTACCCGAATTTGAATGGATTTGCTCAACAGAGGGTTGGTTTTCCAGAGGCGACAGATGCTCCTCTTACATTGTTGAATAAAAAATACAAATCGACTACCTATAAATCGGTGATTAAGAAGAATCTCGGTGGCAATGATAATTTTTATCTCGAAACCAATAAGGATGCAGGGAAAGGATTTATGCCCTCATTCAGACTGGGAATAAAAAAGTCGGCACTGGGAAATCTGCCTGCTGATGATACTAAATTTCCGGCATCCACCTGGCTTAAGAATTTTTTGCAGGAAGGAGTACAGCTCTTCGTGCTGGATAGTTTAACTATGCGTGATCCCAGTCCCCCGGGTCAGTCGGTTCATTTCAAAACAGACGGCTCCAACCTGCCTTTTGTGATTGAAGATTTAAGAAAAGACAAAAATAAATTTACGCAATGGATTGAACACATTCAAACCGCATTGCCAGATATTGAGGACATTTCAACAGTTGAGCGGGAAGAAGATAAGAAGAGATATATAAAAATTAAGTATAACACAGGGATCGAAGTGCCTAGCTGGCTGATTTCGGATGGAACACTGCGGTTAATGGCCCTTACCATTCCCGCTTATCTGCGTGCACTGAGCGGAGTTTTTTTGATCGAAGAGCCCGAGAACGGCATACATCCCAAAGCAATTGAAACCGTATTTTCATCCCTATCCTCTGTATATAATGCACAGATCCTGATTGCTTCCCATTCGCCTATCGTTTTAGGCATGGTCAAACCGGAAGAGCTGCTATGCCTTGCGAAAACACCTGAGGGAATGACTGACATCGTCCTGGGAATAAATCATCCCAGGTTGAGAGATTGGAAAGGCAATCCCAATTTATCTTTACTTTTTGCAAGCGGTATATTGTCATGAAAGATCTGATTATTGCGGTGGCCGATGGATATCAGGAAAAAGTGATGGAAGCATTGCTCCCAAGGGTTCCGTTGAGTTCCGGAACCAGGCCTTTTAGCTATGATATTATCAAGAATCCTCTTCATGATCCGGGGAGTTATAGTGATAGTCAGGAGCTGCTTCGTTCCTCAATCAAACAATATCGATATGCTCTGATAATTTTCGATTTTGAAGGAACTGGCGTTGAAGAACTTTCAAATCATCAGATTACCTCCGCTGTGAGTGGGTTGTTGAATTCGAACGGGTGGATGGATCGAAATGCGGTAATCGTTATTGAGCCGGAGCTTGAAAACTGGATGTGGATTGATAATCGGAATGTAGAGTTGGCCATTGGTTGGACAAGACCTGAATCACTCTATGATTGGGCAAGAGTGAAAGGATATTTGGAGGGAACCGCCACAAAACCTGTCAGACCGAAGGAGGTTTTGGAAGAGGCACTGAAAATATCGGAGACATCGAAATCGGCATCGATCTACAAGAAAATTGCATCCAGTGTTTCCTACAATAAATGTGAGGATCCAGCTTTGAAGAAGTTGATAAATCAATTGATAGAATGGTTTCCCCCTGACACGTAACAGTTTTGTCACGCTTTAGAGAATTTCACCCGTTTAGCCGTAAAAGTCATTCTTCTGGATCAACTTTCTTGAATATCAGTAACTTCGTCCAGAGACACGCTTAAGATGCCGAATGCATTCCTCCAGACTCCCGTTGAATACCTGAAAGGGGTAGGCCCGTTACGCGCCGAACTCCTGAAAAAGGAGATGGGCATTTTTACCTATGGCGACCTGCTCACTTTGTATCCATTCAGGTACGTTGATCGTACTAAATTTCATGCAATCAAAGACATTTCACCCGACCTGCCTTATGTACAGCTTCGTGGGCGGTTTGTGCGTGTGAAGACAATCGGCGAAAAACGCGCCAAGCGTCTTTCGGCCAGCTTTGTCGATTCATCAGGCGAGATCGAGCTGGTATGGTTTCAAGGCATCAAATGGATTGCAGATAAATTTAAAGGAGATAAGGAATACATCGTCTTCGGGAAACCCCAGCTCTATAACAACAAATGGAATATTGCCCACCCCGAAGTGGAAGAGGTGAGCGAAGAGAATACACGGTTGGCCAACGCCCTCCAACCTGTTTATCCAAGCACGGATAAAATGAAGGAAAAGGCTCTCGACACCAAAGGCATCGCCCGGTTGATGAAGCCCCTGGTTGCATTGCTGGACGGAAAAATAGAAGAGATCATACCCCCTGCGGTGATGAGCCAGATGAAACTGATGGACCGCGAAGAGGCAATGCGTCAGATACACCTGCCCTCCGCTCCCGAACGGCTGCAAAAGGCCGAATTCAGATTAAAATTCGAAGAACTGTTCTTCCTCCAGCTAAAGCTGCTGAAGGTGAAAGCGCAGCACCATGTGGAATATAAGGGCTATGTATTCCCTACAGTGGGCGAGAAATTCAATGAGTTCTATAAAGAACATTTGCCCTTCCCCCTGACCAATGCACAAAAACGCGTGATCAAGGAAATACGGCATGACATGGGTTCGGGAAAGCACATGAACCGGCTCCTGCAGGGTGATGTAGGAAGCGGTAAAACACTCGTGGCGCTGATGAGTATGCTGATTGCGATCGACAACGGTTTTCAGGCAGGCATCATGGCCCCTACCGAGATCCTTGCACACCAGCATTACGAGACCATCTCGGAGTTTGTAAAGAATATGGATGTAAAGGTGGGACTCTTCACCGGTTCTACGAAGAATGCACAACGCCGTGAACTCCATACCCTGCTGGAAAACGGCGAACTGGATATACTCATCGGCACACATGCCCTGATCGAAGACGGGGTCAAGTTTAAAAACATCGGGCTCATGGTGATTGATGAGCAGCACCGTTTTGGTGTGGAACAACGCTCAAGATTGTGGCAGAAAAACATACAACCCCCGCATATCCTGGTGATGACGGCCACGCCCATACCCCGCACCCTGGCCATGACCCTCTACAGCGATCTGGATGTATCTGTCATCGATGAGCTGCCTCCGGGGCGCAAACCGGTAAAGACCTTGCACCGCTACGATTCGCACCGCCTCGAGGTATTCGGTTTTATCCGCGATCAGATTAAACTTGGGCGTCAGGTCTATGTAGTCTATCCCCTGATCAAGGAATCGGAGACGATGGATTACAAAGACCTGCAGGATGGGTACGAAAGCATTTCCCGCGCTTTTCCCCTTCCTGAATACAAAGTGAGCATTCTGCACGGGCAAATGAAAGCCGAAGACAAGGATTTCGAAATGCGGAGATTCGTGAAAGGCGAAACGCAAATTATGGTTGCCACAACGGTCATCGAGGTGGGAGTCAATGTGCCCAATGCCAGTATCATGATTGTAGAAAGCGCCGAGCGTTTTGGTCTTTCACAATTGCACCAGCTCCGGGGCAGAGTTGGGCGTGGCGCTGAACAGAGTTATTGTGTCTTGATGAGCTCGCACAAACTCAGCAGCGATGCCAAACTGCGCCTACAAACCATGGTGAGGACCAGCGATGGTTTTGAGATTGCCGATGTCGATCTGCGTCTGCGCGGCCCCGGCGATATTACCGGAACCCAACAAAGCGGGATCCTGAACCTCAAAATAGCCGATATAACACAAGATGCGCAAATCCTGACCTATGCCCGGAATGCGGCCTCTTCCTTGTTGAAAGACGACCCGGATCTCCAAAAAACCGAGAACGTACCCGCAAGGACCCATCAGACCGAACTTCAGAAAGACAGGGCTACCTGGAGCAGGATCAGTTAATATACCGGTGTTTGGTGTACAGACTAATCAGGAAATGAAGACGGCTCGGCATTAATTGATAATTTTATTCCCGAATGAACGGGTAATTACTTTTCCAACACCTTAAATCTAAAATCAAGATGGGTTTTTCAGACGAACTAAAATGGAGGGGAATGCTCCATGATATTATGCCCGGTACCGAAGCGTTGCTAAACAGCGGTATGGTAAATGGTTATATAGGCTTTGACCCTACCGCCGATTCGCTGGGGGTAGGCAATCTGGTCCAGATCATGACCTTGCTTCATTTTCAACGTGCCGGACACAAACCATTCGCACTCATCGGGGGGGCCACCGGCATGGTAGGCGATCCTTCGGGCAAATCACAGGAACGGAATTTACTGAATGAGGAGGCCTTGAATCATAATCTCAGTTGTCAGAAAAAGCAACTCGAGAAATTCCTGGATTTTGGTTGCGGGCCATGTTCCGCAGAGATCGTCAATAACTACGATTGGTTTAAGGATTTCAGCTTTCTGGATTTTATACGCGATGTGGGCAAACACATCTCGGTAAACTATATGCTTGCCAAAGATTCGGTAAAGAGCAGGCTCGAAAACGGGATGTCGTTTACTGAATTTAGTTACCAGCTCGTGCAGGGCTATGATTTTTATTATCTCTGGAAGAATAGGGGCATTAAGCTTCAGATGGGCGGTTCTGATCAGTGGGGGAATATAGTAACAGGCACAGAACTCATTCGACGCAAAGACGGAGGCGAAGCCTTTGCCCTGACTACGCCCCTGATCAAGAAAGCCGATGGAACCAAATTCGGAAAATCTGAAGGAGGGAATGTATGGCTCGACCCGAAAAAGACTTCTCCGTATCAGTTCTATCAGTTCTGGCTTAATTCGAGCGATGAGGATGTGAAAAAGTATATCCGCATCTTTACTGTTCGCAGCAAGGAAGAAATAGAAACGCTGGAAGCGGAACATCTGCTTGCACCCCATAACCGGATTTTACAGAAAGAGCTGGCGCATGATATTACAATCAGGGTTCATTCAGAAGAAGAATACAACGCTGCCGTAGAAGCGTCGGAATTGTTGTTTGGCAAAGGCACCACCGATAGCCTGAAGAAATTGAGCGAAGAGATGTTGCTCTCGGTATTCGATGGGGTTCCACAGTTTGATGTGAGCCGTACCGAACTCGAAGCAGGGATACCCATTGTTGATCTCCTGGCTGAAAAAACAAAAGTATTCCCGTCTAAAGGAGAGGCGCGAAAAATGCTGCAGGGGGGAGGAGTTTTTATCAACAAAGAAAAGATAGAAAGCCCCGAACTGGTCATCAATACAGCCAATTTGCTCAACAACCGCTACATCCTGGCTCAGAAGGGCAAGAAGAATTATTTTCTGTTGAAGGTTGTCTGACTATGTACCCGCAATTAATACCACAGATAGGCATCCGCATTACTTGGGATATTTTAAGAGAGGTGATGAAGCAGGCATTCCTTCATCCAAATAATTACATCCAAGTTTAAAGCAAAGTTTAATTTCCTCAACTGCTCTTAGAATTGAAAGCCATTCTTGGCTTTTCTGGATCTTTTCAAACAGTAAATAATTTTGCTGCAGCAGCGCTCCTTTTCTGTAGAAAGTGAAAACGCTAATTTAGGCGTGATATAATTGAAGCTCTAATAACCCCACGCTTCAGCGTGGGATACAGAAGCTAACCAGAACTGGGCTTTAGCCCTGATATAAGCAACATGTCTTACGTAAGAGCATAGATACATGCAGCCTGGGGCACAATGAACAGATATCCTTTTCTGGAAGCTGGACTTAGAACTGATCTAATTGACCACATCCGTGAAAATTCAAAAAAGCAAGCCGATTCATTTGGATCGGATCAACGGGCATCTGGATCACCTTCATTGCCTAATCGCTTTGAACGCAGATATGAAAATACCCATAACTATTTCAGGTACTTCAAGAGGTCTTCCTTGTTCAACATCCCGTCCTGGAATCGGATAAGCGCATGATGTTCATCATAGATATGGATAGAAGGGGTGTAGGATGCCCTGAACCAGGAACGGTAGAGCTGGTCTTTGTCCTGCACCGTTCTGATTTGCGGGTAATGCTCAAACTGGCGCAGGCTGTCATATTTTTTTAGGTCTGCCGTTTCTTCGCGAGAAATGAGGATGAATTGATCGTTTGTGAATTCCTGCATTGAGTGTTTGATGAGTTTGAACTCGGATAAACAAAACTCACAACTCGTCTTGAAATAGATGATGACAATACGGTGGGCATTTTTTTTCAGACTGTCGGGGGTGAATGCTTTTCCCTGAAGGTTATAGAATTTAAAAGGAGGCATTGTTTTCAGCGAATCGTAATGACTCAGGACTGTCTCTTGCGAATTGCCGGGGGTGGAAAGAAGAAACCAAAAGAGAAACAGAAAGAGCAAAGGGACTGTGTTTTTTCTCATAGACATGGTCTTGATAGCTTCATTGGGCAGCATGAAGGTATGGAATTTAGGTTTAGCTGATCATCAGATTGCACCCCCTGACGTCGCTGTGATCAAATCTGCCCAAAATCTCGAATGAGCCATCGGGATAAACCCTACCCAGGTCCTGGGTGGCAATGAAGGAGCAGGAATAAAGGTTTGCCAGGTCAATCACGTTTATCCCCCCGCTTTTGCCAGGTACAGTCAGGCTAAGCGGATCATGGGTGTCGCGGGTCAGTATCTTCATCCAGGGAGGGCACCTGAAAATTCCGTTGCCTTTTGAGTAAGCTTGTGAGAGCAATTCGGTCATGCCGTATTCAGAATGAATGGAGTCAACACCCAGCCTGTTGCTGAGGCAGGCATGCAATTCTTCTTTCACGAGTTCTTTTCGCTGACCTTTCATCCCCCCGGTTTCCATCACAAGCGTATGCTTCAGACGCATGGGCTGCCTTTCTGCAAAATCAAGCAAGGCATAACTTACTCCCAGCAATAGTGTTTTTTGCGACAGGGCCTCCTGTTCTATCAAGGCTGCATGAAGCTCATCGTGGTTGTGCAGATAAAACCCCCCGGATGGGTGCCCAGACCGCTGAATCAGATCCTGTACCATATAAATAAGCGATGAACCTGCTCGTTCCAGATACGATGGAAGCAATGCAAGGATGCAATATTCACTTGGGGCTCCATAAAAGAGTTGAAAACAACGTCTGAAACTTTCCTCATACAGGGTCCTGTTGGCCACCGGGTGTTTGCTTTGCCGGGTATTGGTTGTGCCGCTGCTGGTAAACACCGTGTTGGCCGACAAGCCCTCGTTGATTACTTCGTGGGTTTTGAAGAATTCAACCGGAAGAAACGGAATCTGGTTTATCTGGGTAATTTTTGAGGGATCAATCTGCAACCCGGCGATAAAATCGCGGTAGATGGGGGTACGCGTACATTGGTACCTGAATACTTCCAGACAGGTTTCTTCAAATCCCCGGGGGAGGTTGAAGATATCTGAGAGAATGTTTTTTGTAGAAAGCAAATTAAACGTGTCTGGAAATTAATAAAACAAGGGTGAATTATCGGTAAATTTAGGTAAAAGGTAAAAGCCGGGACATTGTCCTTGACTCCGACACAAATAGTCCCCCGTTGAAGGCCCCTGGCAGACCAGAATGCCAGTCAGATCTTGTCGGATGCCAGGATCAGGGAAATTCGTCAAGCATGATTGTCTATACTCAGAGCCGGCAATTCTTGACGGAGGGTAACTGCCGTGCTGTGGAGTGACAGTTTGGACCCCGGGTTAGGCTCGTCGTCTTCATTTCGTGAGTTTGAATACGGGCTTAGTACATGGTTTAGTAGGTTGATTTTCAGAGTCTCTGTACCATTGGTTTGATTCTATGGGGTTTCTAATCCGGGATATTGTGAAATTCACTACTTTTAAGTATAAAATTTTATCTATGCTCCCGTGAGAAAATTATCAGCTTTGTTTGTTATCCTTTGTGTCGTGTTTGGTTCTTGTAAACGGGAGCAGAATTTTTCGGTTGTACCCTACATCAGCTTTGTGGATTTTACAAAATATGGGGCAGATTCAGCCATCGTCAGGATAAAATTTACGGATGGCGACGGTGATATTGGTCTTGACCCAACTGATTTATCACCACCCTATAACATCGGGTCGCGTTATTACGCTGATTTGTTCCTGGTATATTATTATCTCGATCCGGAGAGTAATACCTGGAAGGTATACAATAACAATATCACCAACACCAACTCGACCCAGTTCGACACGATGCAGTATACCTACCGCATCCCGAACCTCACCCAGAGCGGGCAAAATCAAAGCCTACAGGGCGAGATTAAGGTGGCAATTCCAGCCCCTTATTGTCTGACCGGGTCTGTATTATTTCCACATTCACCTCCTGCCCCCCAATTTATGTATAAGATCACACTGGTTGACCGGGCGCTTCACGTCAGCAATACGGTACAAACCGGGCCTATTTCCTACCCCTGAGCGGCAGTATCGGTATCAGAGCAGTAAGCGAAATATGTGGGTACGGGAGGTTTCCTGATCCTGGCTGGCAGAAAACAGGGGGGCAGAGAACCCGTTTTATTCATCTTCTGATTTTGGTTAAGAGATAATTAAGTACTTTTATACATCAATTTCAGCTCATGAAGCGGTTTTTTGCAAGCATCCTGGTACTTTCGGTGATTTTGACGATTGTTTTTTCTTCCTGCAAGCAGGAACAGAATTTTTCGATTGTTCCCGCAATTTCTTTTGTTTCATTCACCAAATACGGTTTCGATTCGGCGGTCTGTAAGATCGATTTTCTGGACGGAGATGGTGACGACGGTCTTGATCCGTTTGATACTGTTCCTCCATTCAATCTCAACTCATACGATAACTCCGATCTGTTTTTGGTTTATTATTATCTCGATACCATCTCTAAAAGCTGGAAGGTCTATAATCTGCACCCCTCAGACACAAGCCGTGCGAATTTCGATACCCTTCAGTTCAGATACCGCCTTCCAAATCTGACCCAGAACGGACAAAAGCAAAGCCTACAGGGGGAGATCAAGGTTGCCATGCCTGGTCCTTATGCAATCCCAGGCTTGACGGGCAAATATCAGATCACCATGGTCGACCGTGCCCTGCATCGGAGCAATATGGTCCAAACAGGAAGCTTTACCTTCCCGTAAAAAAGAATTGGGATTTGGGAATTGCGATTTGGGATTTAATGAGGAATTCTGAATTTATTTTTGAATTGGTTTAATATTTGGCTTCGAAAAATTTATTTTTTACATATTAAAATCCCAAATCCCTACCTGGGTATCTTGCACACAGGAATAGGTTCCATCTTATGTCTATTGGCGGCATTCATCCGTGAATAGATATCCAGTACTATTTCCTGCCGTTCGGTGAGTTTTGTAAAACCCTGTGGGTTTTCAAGAAAACGCATAGCCCATTCGAGTTCATCGTACGAAGCCCCGATCTGGTCTTCATCACTACGGCCATCGGCCCAAAGGCCATCCGTTGGTTTGGCAGTAAGAATGCTGGGAACGATGCCCAGTTCAGCAGCCAGGGCATAGACTTCTGATTTCATCAGATCGGCTATAGGGCTGAGGTCCACGCCTCCGTCCCCATATTTTGTAAAGAACCCTACACCAAAATCTTCTACCTTATTGCCAGTGCCGGCTACGAGTAATTTGTGATGACATGCGAAAGAGTAAAGTGTGGTCATCCTCAACCTGGCCCTGGAATTTGCCATCGTAAGCCAGTCTTGTATGTCTACAGGGAGCGCCTGTTCAAAACGTTCGAAAACACCGGTGAGTTCTACTTCGGCTGAAAGCACATGGCTATACTTGCTCTTAAGCCAGCTGATGTGTTCATTGCCCCTGTTATATTCGGCAGCATGCTGACGTATGGGCATGTTTAAACACAGCGTTGTTTTGCCCGTCATGGCACAGAGTGCAGATGTTACCGCCGAGTCTATGCCGCCCGAGATACCTATTACAAAACCGGTGGTATGCGACTGGTCGCTATAGGAATTGAGCCAGTGAACGATATGGTCGATGGTTGCTTTTTTGTTCATATTGAGGGAAATAAAAAATCCTCTCCCGGATAGCGGGAGAGGATCAAAAATAAGAATAATAGATTTAAAAAAGGATTCCGATTTTAAGGACTACTGCATCACCATACAGGCTGTGACTCAAAGCGGTGAATCCACCGGAATTGGCACCCGGGGAGAATGATGTTGATGGGTTCGTATTATATGTTGGGTTGCCGCTGATCAGGTAATTTGAAGTTGAACTGCTGAGGCTGGTGAATGCGCGAAGGTAGTTGATGCCAAAGGTAATTCCGGTCGTGCCAGAAAGAGTATACTCAGCTCCTGCGCCCACATTCAGTGATGCCTTGAAAAGATTGCAATCGCTCATCATGTTGACTCCTGAAACGGTCAAAGCCTGATTTGGTGTTGCAGGGTTTGTATTGATGAGTTGGTCGGTGGCAGTAGCGCTGGCAAGGATTTCAATATTTCCACCAAAAATGCCAAAATATTTCAATGGCCCGATTGGTTTGGTCATCATCTTGAGTGTAAGCGGAATCGTAATGTAGGTTGTTTTATACACCCTGCTTAGTAGCCGGTAGCTCTGGTGGCCTGACCAGTATGGTATCTGTGAAGAAACTGGTTGATTGAGTTCATTGTTAAGGTCGCTGATTTTAACAGGGTTCTGGCTATTGTCCATATAGTAACCAATAGGAGTTGTGCCAGTGTTATAACTCTCGCCACCACCCGAAAAGGTTCCTCCGATCCCGGTCGAAAACTTTACCACATCGGTTATCTTAAATTCCAGATCCAGGCCAAAACCGAGTTTTCCGTTAACGCCCTGATGGAGGTAATCTTTTGTATTGCCCGACCGAAGCCAGTCGATCTGAGGCGTGATGTCCATTCCAAAACGAACGGTCTTGCTGTCCTGGGCGAAGAACTGAGTTGAGCTAAGAAACACAAAGGCACATACAAGTAATTTTCTTGTTGTCATGTAGAACGTGTTTAGTGATGAGTAATTGATAACTTTGCGGTTCGGGTTTTGGTAAAAAAACCTTCAATCTGAGTACAATATTAAAGATTATTTCGAATATGAGGAAGTCGTTGCTTTTTTTCTGTTTCGTCGTTAGCTTGCTCAATTCATCCTGTAACCGGAATCCTTTGGACGTAGATGTTTCGGGAATTAAGATAGAGCCCGTGAAAATAGGGCGCTTTGAAAAGGATCTATTTCAGAAACCACTGAATATTGCAATGTTGAGATCAAAATATGGCGATTTTTTCAAGGGATTCACCGAAACTATTCTTTGTCCTAACGGAATGAGTGATCCCGGCTGCACGGGTGGGATACAAAGTTTTGTAAACGATCAGGATGTCCAGAATTGTTTTTCAGATTGTGAGAAGGCTTTCCCGGATATGAATGATTTCGAGGCACAGGTTAACGATGTTTTCAGGCATTATCGGTATCATTTTCCATCTCGCAGCTTGCCTCAGGTGAATACCATGATGACTTTTTTTAATTATTCAATGCTCCGGTTGGATAAGACCATCGGGATCGGTTTGGAAATGTACCTGGGCCCCAATTGTAACTACTATAACCGTCTTCAATATCCGGTCTACAAAACAGCCAATATGGGTAAAGCGCATGTCTTGCCGGATTTTGTCCGGGCCTGGATGCTCACTGAATTCGAAGAGAAAAACCCCTTGCCCGATTTCTTGACGCGGATTGTGGATGAAGGAAAAATCGCATATCTAACGGATGCCCTTCTCCCAAAAATGGATGATACCCTTAAAATGGGATTCTCGCTCCGGCAGTTGAATTGGTGTAAGGCCAATGAGGCTCACATTTGGTCCTTCTTCCTCAAACGGCGGCTGCTCTATTCAACAGACAGCCAGATCATCACTCAATTCACAAATGAAGGCCCTTTTACAACAGGCTTCTCGAAAGAGAGCCCAGCCCGTACCGGATCCTGGGTTGGATGGCAGATCGTGAGGGCTTTCATGGCTAAAAACAGCAACATAAGCCTTCAGCAGTTGATGGAAATGAAGGATGCTCAAAAAATCCTCGTTGCATCCGGGTACAAACCTAAGCTCTGAAAATTTCTCTTAATAATAAAAACGACGATTCCCCTAAAATCACGGATCTAAAATGAAAACCGCAGAAATAAATTTCAAGGTAACACTCGACGAAAATAACTTGCCAGTTAAAATCGATTGGACTGCTTCAGATTCCGGTGGAGGAGGTACCAGCAAGGCTATTATGTTAGCGATGTGGGACGGCAAGGAGATGAGCACCCTCCGTTTCGATTTATGGACGAAAGAAATGGGGATTGATGAGATGAAACAGTTTTTTCATCAGAGCCTGCTTACCATGTCGGATACGTTCAAACGGGCTACCGGAGAAGAAAATATTGCGGAGGATCTGAAAGATTATTGTGCACATTTCGCTGAAAAGATGGAACTCAAACTGCCTTCTGAAGAGAATTAACTCCGCGGATGATCAGGGCTTTACAAAGAGTTTATTGGTGTCATCTACGTATGCAAGGATCTGGTCTTGTCCTTTTCGTTCATGGGCTGAAGTGACAAAATACTGAGGAAAGCTTTCCCATGTTCCCTGGAGGTATTTCTTGTACCGTTCAATGCTCTGTGCCAGTTGGTTCTTACTAAGCTTATCGGTTTTGGTGAAGGCCATTACAAAAGGTATATCATCAATTGCCAGCCACTCCATAAAGTCTACATCAATCACCTGTGGTTCCAGGCGGGCATCAATCAATACGAAGACACACATCAGATTTTTTCGTTCAATGATGTATTCGGTGATGAATTTTTCCCAAAGTCCTTTTTTATCTTTAGAAACTTTTGCGTAGCCGTAGCCGGGAAGATCGACCAGGTACCAGGAATTGTTAATTGAAAAATGATTGATGATTTGAGTCTTACCTGGTTTTGTGGAAATCCTGGCCAGGTTCTTTGTTCCTGAAATTACATTGATCAACGAAGATTTGCCAACGTTTGACCGCCCGATGAACGCATATTCAGGCCTGTCGGGCTTCGGGCATTTCAGATAACTGTCGCAACTTTGTAGAAATTTCGCAGATTGAATGATCATCAAGGGGTAGTTATAAACACGTGGGTCTGAACTCAGGAAGAAATTATTTGCGCAGCTCTTTTTCTTTCAGATAGGAACGAATATGCCTTTCCTTTTTTGTGTCATAAATGTGGTCAATACTCACCAGTATTCCCGTTTCCTCCACCTCGCCGAAATGGTCGTTCACTGAAGTCCCGAAATTTTTCATTGTTGAGGAAAGGTTCATGTAGGCATTGACCAAAGGCGGGATATGTTCACTCAGGGCACGTACATTACGGGTCAGAATCGTATGATCGTTTTTGTAGTTATCTCCGGTGAACATTTTAGAAAAAGAATGAATATCTGTTTTGTAATACAGCGGATGAATAGGGCGCACGAGTTCATCCTGGTCGGGGAAATAGAGATTCATGAAGAAATGGATCATGTCGCGCGCTACCGG
>JABDAO010000017.1 GCA_013289095.1 Bacteroidota bacterium
AATAGCGTTACACTAAACCCGCATTATTAGCCCGGTTATGCTTCCTGAGTTCTTTAAAGGTGGGTCAGATTGTGCCGAAATAACACGTTGGACGGGTCAGTATGTGCCGGAATGGCAGCTTACCTGAACGGGTCACATTGTGCCGGAATGGCAGCCTGGACACGGGTCAATATGTGCCGGAACGGCAGCTATAAACCTTGCCTCTATCCCAAACAGAGACGGGTCACTTTACTCCGAAATGGGTGGGTCAGCTTGCTCCGAAACGGGTGGGTCAGGTTACTCCGAAATAGTCAGTTATTGGTTTTTCCTGCAATTCCAATACCGCTTTGAATCTTTTAATGGTGTTTTTCTGTCTATCCCGCTCTTTTTGCAAGTCCTCTTCGTCTTGGGTCTTCGGTTTAGAAAGCTGTTTTGTTTTTTTCCAGTCGGCTGTCTTTATGACCAGCCCTGTTGCATAGGTTGTTGAACTGTCCAGATAGCTGATTTTTCCGTAAATGGCAGTGAGCCCTTCCCTGTATTTCTTGTCTTTTTTGATAAAAAAGAAGATTTTGAGGTCTTTCATGGTGTTTTTGGGTTTAAGTGGGGTGCAAAACTCTACCAGAAAAAAAAGGCGTGGAAGTAATTACTACCAGAATGGTTGAATGAAAGGGGGGAATTAATTGATAAATTTAAAACTGATCTCAATAAATTTTTCAAATAGATAAAACCATTCGTCAAGGCAGTGATTATTTTTTCTAAATTACAAAAGCTATTCCGTTACAAATTATGACATATGACCTGGATGGACATCATTACTATGAACCGTAAGAAGCTTTCGTATTTGGGTAAAGTATTAAAAACATCAGATAAAGATACTTCATCGAGTATAGAGAACGACTTAAAAGACATTAAAAATAATAAAATAAGGTCGCGATTATCGACCACAGTTTCATTAGTATAATTCTAATTTAATTTTGTGGGATGATGCATTTTAAGCCACATTATTCTCTGCTTCATACAAGTGATTTTGCATATTACGCAACATAATATCATCGCAGAGATTACTGCAAGGAAATGAAATGAATCAAAAGGTAGTGGCATTTATACCGAAATAGATTGGCATATCGAAAATCCTTTTTCTAATAAATATTTTTACTTAAAATGGAAGAATTAAAAAAGAAGATAAAGGAGTTAGCAGAGTTATATTCAGCGGATCTTGGCCTGAAAATCGAACAGCGAAAAGAAGAAATGAAATCCGATGACAATTCTCATTATTTGGTTTACAGGGTTTTGGGAATTACAACGAAAGAAGGTCAACTTATCGATATGTATCAAAATACTGGAAGGTTTCTTTATAAACATGCGGGATCATTTTTAGAAGATGCAGCGATTTTATGTTTAAAATATAAATGTCCGGAAGGGGAAAAGACAAAAATTCCAAATGCAATTGGGCAAAGACCTAAAACATTTGAAATTGATTTCCTGCATAAAAATGATGCGATAGAAATTAAATGGAGAGATGCAACTACTGATGGAGACCACATTACCAAAGAACATACAAGAGTACAGGTTATAAAAAATCATGGCTACAAACCAATTAGGGTTATGTTCTATTACCCATTAAGAGAACAATCCATAAGGATTCAACAAACATTGAAAACTCTTTATGCGGGAGTTGATGGTGAATACTATGGAGGAGATGAGGCATGGCAATATTTGCATTTATACACAGGAGTTGATTTAAAGACGATTTTAACGGAAATTGCTAACGAAAGGGTACCTGAAAATGGAAACTAATAAAATTATACACGGCAATTGTGTTGAAAAGCTAAATGATATTTCAAGCCACCAAATTGATTTGGTATACTTTGACCCGCCATTTTTCACTCAAAAAAAACATACTCTTTCTAGTCGTGATAATTCTAAAGTTTATGAATTTGACGACAAGTACGATTCAATAGATGAGTATTTACAATTAATTGAAAACACTTTAATCCAATGCAAGAGATTGCTTAAGGATTCAGGGAGTGTTTTCTTGCATTGCGATAAAACAGCCTCACATAATATCAGAATTATTTTAGATAAAGTATTTGGAAAAGAGAACTTTCAAAGTGAGATAATCTGGTCATATAAACGATGGTCTAATGCAAAAAAAGGGTTATTAAACTCTCATCAAATAATATTTTTCTATTCCAAGACGGATCAATTCAAGTTTAATACGATTTACACTGATTACTCTGCGACAACTAACTTAGATCAAATATTACAGGACAGAGAAAGGAATGAAAATGGGAAATCTATTTACAAAAGGGATGACGAAGGTAATGTCATTATAGGGAAAGGAAAAAAAGGTGTACCATTGTCTGATGTATGGGAAATTCCATATTTGAACCCAAAGGCAAAAGAGAGAAGTGGCTATCCTACTCAAAAGCCCGTATTGCTTTTAAATCAAATAATAAATATTTCTACCAATGAAGGAGATATTGTATTAGACCCTTTCTGTGGAAGTGGAACAACTTGTGTTTCTGCAAAACTATTGAAAAGGAAGTACATTGGAATTGACGTTTCAATTGACGCAGTAAATTTAGCATACTCTCGACTTGAAGAGATGGTAATTACGGAATCTAATTTGTTAAAAAAGGGAATGGATGTTTATTTGGAAAAAACAGAAAAGGAATTAGCAATATTATCAAATTTAAATGCCTTTCCAGTACAGCGAAATTCTGGAATTGATGGGTTTTTGAAGGAGCATTATGAGGGGAAACCTGTTCCTGTTAAAATTCAAGGTGAATATGAAACAGTTGAGGATGCAATTGAAAAAATAGAGAAGGCGTCAATAGGGAAAAGCTATGCAATGAAAATTGTAATTCAAACAAGGGTCTCAAAAACCAGTCGCCTATTTGACTTTCAGACTGATGTCGTAATAATTAAATCACTTGAGTTACAAATCAAAGAAGAATTTTCAAGGTGCTATAGAAATATATAAGCAATGTTTGTCGGGATCGACGTACCACATATGGTGTGGGTATTATTTTGTCAGTATTTGCCTTCGTTTTGGGTTGATAGTTGAAACGAAGGGGTGTTTCTGGGGATAAAAACCAGTCCCGATAAATCGGGACTGGTAATCTTTTTGCATCGCTCGCAGCAGTCAGGCAGACTGCGAGGGTAGAAGCAGTAGTAAATGCGGCGTCGCATCACTATCGCTATCTTGCAACTGCTCGCTTTCGCGGCTACTGCGGACTTTGTCCGCCGTAGCTCGCTTCAGCGAGCGAAGGCGGAGAGAGAGGGATTCGAACCCCCGGAGCTGTTACACTCAGTAGTTTTCAAGACTACCGCAATAGACCACTCTGCCATCTCTCCGGCGCAAAAGTAACATCTCTTTATCAATTGACAATTTTTTGACAAAATATTAATTTAGTAATTTGGGCCCCATGAACCAAAATCACCGCAACCCCCTGAATATTATTGTGATTGTGGCTGCCCTGGGGTATTTCGTGGATATCTACGATCTTATCCTGTTCAGCATTGTTCGCATCCCCAGCCTCCGTGCCATGGGGATAGGGGAGGCGGAGCTCAAATCGTCGGGTATCTTTCTCATCAATATGCAGATGATCGGGATGCTGGCAGGAGGAATTGTTTGGGGGATATTAGGGGACAAACGCGGAAGGCTGGCTACTTTGTTTGGCACCATCTTAGTCTATTCACTTGCTAATATTGCCAACGGGTTTGTCGATCACAGTCTTTCTATGTATGCCGCGCTCAGGCTGATTGCCGGTTTCGGTCTGGCCGGTGAGTTGGGCATAGGCATCACGCTTGTGGCCGAAGTCATGAACAAGGATACGAGGGCCTATGCCACCAGCATCGTTGCCGGGGTAGGCATCTGCGGGGCCGTACTGGCTTATCTTGTTTCGGAATGGGGATGGAGACAAGCCTATTGGACGGGTGGTGGTCTGGGGCTTTGTTTACTGGCACTCCGGATCTATGTCAGCGAATCGGGCATGTTCGAAAAAGTCAAGGAATCGTCTGTAGTCAGGGGTAATTTTTTGAGCCTTTTCAGCAGTTTTGGTCAATTTATGAAGTATTTGCGTTGCATCCTCATCGGGATACCGGTCTGGTTTGTGATCGGCATACTCATCACCTTTTCCAAAGAATTTGGCGAGGCGCTTGGAGTACACGGGGTTATTGTTCCTGGCAGGGCTATTATGTTTCATTATACAGGGGCTGCTATGGGGAGTCTGATCACCGGTTTTCTGAGCCAGAAGCTGAAGTCGAGAAGAAAGGCAATCGGTTTGGCAATTCTGTGCGTAGCTCTCATGTCTTATCTGTATTGCTCTGCCTTTGGGGTTTCAACCACCTTGTTTTATGTCATTATGTTCTTTCTGGGCATCGCCCAGGGGTATTGGTCTATGTTTATTACGGTAGCTTCTGAACAATTTGGGACAAATATCCGTTCAACGGTAACCACCACAGTACCTAACTTTGTACGCGGAGCCGTAATCCTGATGACTGTGTGGTGGAGCTGGATGTCAAAAGAAACCTGGTGCAATACGCATGATGGGAACGGGGTTCTGAATTCAGCCATGATTGTAGGAGCGGTTGTCGTCCTGCTGGCCTTGCTGTCAGTCTGGAAAATGGCCGAAACACATGCAAAGGATTTGGATTACACCGAATGAAAGAGCTTCGTGTGAGGAACGTCGTTTTCGTTGCATTCTTTTTTATTGCTTTCTGAACTTCATTACCTTCACCTAAATCTCCAATGCCAATACCGGCATATCCTAAATCGAAAATTGTAACTCTTAATCCTTTTTATATGAAAACACTCGTAATCGGTGCGACGGACAAGACCGACCGCTATGCGTATAAGGCCGTCGACCTGCTGCTCAAAAATCATCACGAAGTTGTTGGTCTTGGGCGTCAGGAGGGAGAGGTACTTGGGGTAAAGATTTTGAACGGGAAACCCGATCTGAAGGGAATAGATACGGTAACCCTGTACGTAGGGCCCGATCATCAACCGGCGTATTATGACTATATCCTGGCTCTGAAACCCAGACGGGTGATCTTCAACCCAGGAACCGAGAACCCGGCCTTTGAAGAACTCATCCACAAACAGGGAGGGATAGAAGCCATAGAAGCATGTACCCTGGTCATGCTAACCGTGGGGAATTATTGATTTTTAATTTAGTTTGGCCGGGGTGATATGGGTTTGTAAAACCGGAGAATAGGTCACAAAAAAAAATCCTGCATTGCTACAGGATTTTTTTTGTTCAAAGAGCGTATAATTAGTTCTTTGGTTTTGCTTCTTCTTTCTTAGCAGGAGCATCTTTCTTTTTGCCGTCTTTCTTAGCATCTTTGCCGTCTTTCTTAGCAGGAGCTGCTTCTTTTTTTGCAGGAGCTGCATCTTTCTTAGCTGCATCTTGAGCGAAAGACATTGAAGTTGCGAAAGCAACTACGAACAGGATTGAAGCGATCTTTTTCATGTTGTTTGTTTTTGAATTGTTTGTTTGGTTCTGTTTTAATTACACAGCAAAGATGCAACCTCAGAATGAAGCTATTATGAAGAACAGGGCTTTTTCCTAATTATTTTCTAACTATTTTTAATGACAAGCCTGAAAATTGATCCTTTTCCGGGTTCGGAGGCTACCTCAACCCTGATTTCGTGAAAATCGGCTATGGTTTTTACAATGGGCAGTCCCAGTCCGAAACCCTCTGTGAGTGTTGTGTTCACGCGTTTAAACCTGCTGAAAATGTTCGAAAGATGCTCGGCCGGTATCCCGATCCCGGTATCTTCCACCTCCAGCAGGAAATATTCATCCTTCAGATAACCGCGGATAAATATTTCTCCTTCCGGCTTGTTGTATTTAATAGCATTGTTGACCAGATTGAACAACAGGGTGAAGAGCAGATCCCTGTTGGAGGCTTGCATCCTGAAATCGTCCGAAAAAAGGATGTGTGCGGCGATGTTTTTTTCGGTGAAACGTTCTTCAATCTCAGATATCACTTCGTTGGCCAGGTCTTTCAGACTGACTACATCGTTTTTTAAGTATTGGGCATTCTCAATCCTGGAGATAAGCAGGAGTGTGTTTGTAACCTTTTTAAGCCTGTTCAGGGTTTTGAGCGAATCGATGATACGCATATAACTTTCTTCGTCCAGGCGCCCCTCGCTGAGCATGTTCTCAAACCGTGTCTGCAAGACGCTGATGGGAGTCAGCAGCTCATGCGACACGTTGGAGATAAACTCTTTTTCTCTGGCAAAGGTATTCTTGATCTTGTGCATCATTTCGTTGATGGTCTGATCGAGGTACACAAAATCGGCGGTGGTGGTGGGGATTGTTTCGAAGTTGAATTTTTCGGGATGGTTCACCGTTTTTAGTTTTTTTTCAATAATCAGGTGAAATGGGCGGAGCAGGTAATTGGAATAACCGATGTTCAGCAAGATTGTGATGGCAAAGGAAATGATAAGCACAAAAAATGCAACGCGTTGCAATACCCCGTTCAGGTCTTTCACCACGGCCAGGCTCTTGCCAATCTCCATCAGGTACAGGTGGCCTGCATGCCGGAAGGTAACCGTGAGCAGACGGTAGTCTACCGTTGCATCTTCCCAGATCCGGCTGGTGTTTTCGAAAACAGGGGAGGGGATTACCTTATCGGTTGGTTCAATACTAATGTATTCCTCTTTCAGGATATTGTAACTGGCAAAGACACTGTCCTCTTCTTCTTCCAGAAATTCCTTGATCCCTACCTTGTCAACCAGCTTGATCACCTTGTCTTTCATATTGGTAAGACGGGAATCGGTATGCTGGGTAGAGACAAAGGAGATAATTATAGGTACGATCACGATAAACGCAATCAGAACCAGGAGTTTGCTGAGGGTGCTGTAAAGACTAAGCTTGCTGCGTAATTTCATTTCAGGGTCACCTTATACCCGATGCCGCGTACTGTTTCCAGCCAATCGGTTTCGGCAAAGGCCGAAAGTTTTTTTCGGAGGTTTTTGATGTGTACATCCATGTAATTGCTGTCATAATCATCTTCCAGTATATTTCCCCAGATATGCTCGGTGAGTTGCAGCCGGGTAAGGACCCTGTTTTTGTTAAGGAGCAGGTAATGCAGGATGTCGAATTCTTTTTTTGTGAGCGCCACTTCCTTGTCGCCACAGCTTACGGTGCGGTTCTGTATATCCATGACAAGACCGTAGAAAGAGATGGTGTTTTTTTTCAGACCGTGACGGCGACGTGTGATGGCCTGCATACGGCTGTGAAGCTCGGGCAGAGAAAAGGGTTTAGCCAGGTAATCGTCGGCCCCGAGGTTGAGCCCCGCAATCTTATCGCCTGTGGCCCCGCGGGCAGTAAGAACAATGAACGAAGCCTCTTTCTCGGCGTTTTTTGCTTCCTCGATCAGACTGAGGCCATCCCCATCCGGAAGACCCAGATCCAACAGGATGAAATCATAATTGTTTACATAGATTTTTTCAGAAGCCTCTCTCTTCGTCCTGGCTATATCGCAGGTAAAATTTTCCTTGGCCAGATAAATACCGATTTCCCGGCTTAGGGTTTGTTCATCTTCAACAATCAGGACATTCATGGGTGCAGTGTGTGTGTTACCTTGGGGTGAATAGGATGTTTGATCCTTACTGTCAGTTGTTGGTCAGCAGAATTTATTTCTTTTGTCCTTTGTTTAAAATTTCTTTCACCGGGGTGGCATCCTTCTTTCTTCCTTTAAAAGAAAACCAGGCCCAGATACCTCCTCCAATGAGCAGGAAATACAGCAGATACGATTTGGAGATATGATCGGATTGAACAAAGGTAAAGAACCGTTTCCATCTGAATTTTTCAGCAAAAGGAGTATCCTTCTTGATCGACATCCAGATAAACACCGGTTTCCCAACGATATGATCTTCGGGTACAAAGCCCCAGTAACGCGAATCGAGGGAGTTATGTCTGTTATCGCCCAGCATGAAATAGTAGTTTTGCTTAAAGGTATAGCTTGTGGAAGGTTTTCCGTTGATGATAATCTGTCCGTTTTTCTTTTCGAGTTTATTCCCTTCATACACCCCGATGATGCGTTCGTAGAGGGGCAAGTTGAGTGTGTCGAGGGCAACCGAAGCGCCTTGTTGGGGCGCCAGCACAGGGCCATAGTTGTCCTTTGTCCAGCGGTAATGATCTGAATGGGGGAATACATCGAAATCTCTTCGTACATTATATGTTGAATCGCAAAGTTCCTGGATTGATTTGTCGTCTATCTGTTTCAGGATCTCCACATCATGGGCCGTAAGTTGTACTTCAAGGATATTGGTATTATTCTGATACACCGGCTGGGGCCTGTCGGTAATGTCAAGTTCTTTGCCAAGCCTGAGCTGACGCGGGTTCTCATCAAAAATGGTGGTAGAGTCAAAAAGGAGGTATTTGCGGTTATCGATCAGATAACTGTATTGAACATTGGGTGGCACATAGGCCGGTTGTCCGTTGATAAAGATGGTTTTGTTCCGGATCTCAAATTTGTCCCCAGGCAGTACCACACAGCGTTTTACATAGTTATCGAGTTTGTCGACTGGTCTTGCCACCACATCGCCCAGGGGTTGTCCATCGCGTATATCGTAGGCCGTGGGGTCAAGCACTTTGTTCCGTCCGTTGCGCCGGCAGAGTGCATAATAGCTTTGGTCTGAGTGATGCAGTTCAACCGTATCGCCTTCGGGCCAATTAAAGACCACATAGTCGTTTCGTTCGACCTTGCCCAGGCCCGGTAATCTGACGTTCGGAAGTTTGATCCAGTTCAGGTAGCTAGGCATGCTTTTAGAAAGGGGCATGGTGTTGTGGGCAAACGGAAAGGAAAGGGGGGTGTTGGGCACCTTGGCCCCATAGCTGATCTTGCTGACAAACAGATAATCGCCCACAAGCAACGATTTTTCAAGCGAAGAGGTAGGGATGGTGAACGCTTCGAAAAAGAAGGTCCGGATAATTGTTGCCGCAACCACAGCAAACAAACCGGCTTCTCCCCACTCGCGCATCAGGGTTTTCTTGGCCCGTATTTCAACCGGGGGGCCAGTCCAGGTTTCGGTTTTGCTAAAACCCAGCATGGGGAGGCAGATAAAATAACCGATCAGGGCAAAAAGATGTTCTTTGAGCGTACGTTTTCCAAAGGCTTTGGATGTCTCCACAAACAGGATGAATAGCATCAGCCAGCTGATAGTTGGGATGAGGATCAGAAAGATCCACCACCAGGGCTTTTTCAGGATTTTTAGCCAAACCACAAAATGATACACGGGAACAAGGGCTTTCCAGCCTTGCTCACCGGCTTTTTCAAAGATCTTATAGAGCCCGGCAAAAAGAAGAAGGATGCTGAGAAGAAGGAAGTACTGGATGGGTTGCATATAGTTTTGAGTAACGTACGTATTTGAATCTTATTCTGTTTTTTCAGCCGTTTCCTGATGGTTTGTCTAATCGATGTCTGGATATTGCGGTTTATGGTCTGGTTCGGTCAAATCCCAGCATATCGTTCATTCCAAAAACACCTTTTTTTCCAGGGATCCATTCGGCAGCAAGAACCGCTCCAAGTGCAAATCCTTTTCGATTGTGGGCGGTGTGGGTAATCTCGATGTCATCAATATCCGACTCATAGCGTACCTTATGTGTTCCGGGCACCTGCCCTTGGCGAATGCTGTGGATCTGGATTACCGATTTTTCGGCGCTGATGCCTTCTATCCAGTTTTTCTTCCGGCTGATTTCGGCCAGCATGTCTTCGGCCAGGGTAATGGCCGTACCACTGGGCGCATCCTTTTTGTACTGGTGATGGATTTCCTCCAGACCTGGCTCATAACTCTCATATTTGTTCATTAGCCTGGCCAATGAACGGTTGACCTCGAAAAAAATGTTTACCCCAATGCTGTAATTCGAGGCATAAAAAAAAGTGTTCCCGGTCATTAAGCAAGCGGTTTTGATTTCATCGAGTTGTGCAAGCCATCCGGTTGTTCCCGAAACAACGGGGATGTTTGCCTGAAAACAGGTTTGGATAAGGGTATAGGCGCTGGCCGGGGCGCTGAATTCAATTGCCGCATCGATTCCTTTCAACGCTGCCGGTGTTAGCGCTGCCGCGCTAAGTGTTGTGGTTTTCAGTACAATCTGGTGGTTACGCTGGATGGCAATCTGCTCGATTTCCTTTCCCATTTTTCCATAACCAAGCAATGCTATTTTCATACCAGTAGCCGCCGTTTTCGATTTGGCTAACGAAGGTACTAAAATAGTAGGACTGAGAGGGGATATTTACGAGAAGTGGGGCAGGGGAAGGCGCTTTTGAATGCAATTTGAAATGGATTTATCAATTAGCTGATTTTTGATAATCGGTATACAGAATCAGGTGTCAGTCTGGTTATTCAATCCGATTAACTGTTTTTCCTTCCGTCCTGAACCTGGGAGACAGCGCTATTTTACCAGATCTTGAATAGGCCGTATGCTGTGTCAGCTTAGTCATTTACGATGAAAATACGATCGTCTGTATGAAGGTAGAGATTATGCTCTGGCCAGGCTTAAAATGAACCATTGTCTCTATGTATCAGTTGTTTGTGAAATTAAATTCGCTGTCAAAATACCGGGGGCAATTCTATATGGCTTGTCGAACGCGCAAGAAATCAACGCTGAGGGTTTAGGGGCTGCTGTTTTTGTGGGATGGAAGCATTGGCAGAAAGCAGGAAACCGCCAGTTGCGAACGGTGTCTGAGCGACTTCAAAAAAACAAACCGGTGGGAGGTCTTACCTGATTCAGACACGATTAGCATCTTAAAATTTCAGTGAAGCCGGTTCAAAACAAACGGAAATAGTATCTTTGATCCATCCATATCATTAACAATCAGATCCTATGAGGCATCCCGAGAAGTCTGAATATCCGGAATATCATGAACAATATATCCGGCTCATACCTGGAGAAAATGTCATCCGGGCATTGGAAGGCCAGATGCTGGAGCTCCAGGCCCTTGTATCAGACCTGCCAACCGACAAAGAAGATTATGCTTATGCTCCCGGAAAATGGACCATCAAGGAAGTGATCGGTCATCTGATCGATTGTGAACGTGTTTTTGGGTACCGCGTCCTGCGTTTTGCCCGGGGCGACAGCAAAGAGCTTCCTGGTTTTGATGAAAAGATGTATGTAACGGCAGGCAAATTCAATAAGCGCAGTTTTTACGATCTGGCCCACGAATTTTCGGTGCTTCGCGAAGCAAATATCATACTTTTTAAAAACCTGGATGAAGAAGCGCTCTCCAGAACGGGCACTTCAGATGGGATCACCACCACGGCTCGTGCCTATATCTTTGCCATTGCCGGTCATTCTGCGCATCATGTGAGAACAATCAAGGCCAGATATCTGGAATAACCGGATCAGGATCAAACAAAAAGGGTATTGAGAAATGGTTTCTCAATACCCTTTTTTTTTTTCCGCCTTCGGTAACGTTTTGAAGGCAAAATCAAAATCTTCGGTTCCTGAATGCTCTGAGCATGCGGGCGCTTTTACTACCTTGATACAATCACTTTCTGAACCTGGTTGAGATGGTTTGTTTGAAGACGGCAGAGATACACACCGGTAGAAAGATCGCCGCTTTCAAACGAAGCAATCTGTAAACCCTGGTTCGCCTGCGCGTTGTAAATAACTTTCACCACTTTGCCTGTTATATCACTGAGGGTGAGTAATACAGGGCCACTTTCATCAAGAATATATTTAACACGACTTTCTCCGTTCATCGGGTTTGGATAGACCTCAAATTTCAGGGGTGTGACCGATAGATTCTGAGTCCCGGTCGGGCTTCCTCCTTCGGCTAACCAGATGGTGGCATTTACGATGATGATTTCTTCTTCATCACCGGGGTCTCCGCTAAAATCGGTATATAAACTAGACTTTACATTTCCGGTTCCGTCATCTGTAGGCGAGCTGTCTCCTTCGAAAGCGAACTTGCCCGCACCATACCGCCCATGCCCGAACATGACCCCGGTATTGCCGATCGTAGTCTGAAACACATCGCCTGTGACGCTTGCATTTTTTGCCGGATACATGGTCATGGTTGTACCGTTGTGCCATTCCATCCCAGGGCAATTGCCCATTGGGCCATGGAGCACAGAATCTGTGGCAGAAGCATTTATATGTGCCGAACTTGGAGAGATATTCAGTGAGTCGAAGGTGAAACCAAAGGCCGTATCTTTAATCGGGTTGTGTTTGATGAAATCGTTCCACACCATTGGCGAATCCCATCCATTATTTGTACGCGATGAACCGGCATGGTCTGAAACCATAAACAAGCCTCCTCCATTATTTACGAAATTCATTAAAGCCGTTTTTACCCGGGTTGAAAACGGGAACTGAGGTTCGTCGACAATAAACACCTTGTAATTCATCAAATCCTGGGGGTGATTTACGTTCCCGTAGGTAATCGAATCGAATGTTGGAAGGGTTTCGACCTCATAACCATGCTTTACCATGTCTATAGCCCAGGTAGAAGACGACCCGGTCCAGTATGTTTCAAGCGTGGTAGCTGTTACACCCGATTGGGCAGGGGTAGGCATACGTTGGGCATTTGAATGCCAGCCGTTCGAGGATGACCCGGAAATGACAGGTATGCCTCCGGTGCCGGTATAGGCCAGATTGTCGAGATCGGCATCAATAACCCAGTCTGAATTGCCGGATGATTGCCCTTCTGTTGCATCAAACAATATTTTAACCTGTGCGTGTGATACACAGGTCATTGAAAGCATGGCAGATAAACAAAGAATTGATTTTTTCATACCTTTTGGATGAATAAGTGGAATGTGTGTGTCTTGTGTGTTAAGCGAATGTAGTAATTACGTTACCAAATCAACACTATTACATGAACTATATTTATCCTGATAATTCTATAAAAATAATATAGCACTCAGAATAATTGGCTTATCCGGTCATTGAGGAGATGGCTCAAATGGAAGCGGAGCATGTAAAACAGCATCCCGAATGGAAGAAGAATGCCAAAAATTTTGTTAATCAGGGTTCACACAAACACACCCAACCATCACACAATCATTCGGTTACATTTGTTTTTTTGTCAAACAGGTACAGGCAGAAGTATTGATTTAGTTTAAAACGCTTGCAGGCTGTATGTTTCAGACATTCATTGTGTTCAATGAATTTTTTAATCCGGAGTGTATTGAAATAAGTAACCCCGCGCTTTAGAATACGGGGTCTAAATACCCCACATCCGTGGGCTTTAGCCCAATGTCATTTCGTTAACGGAAATGTTTCCGTCTCTCCCATTTTTCGCCTCACAAACCTAATCAGTAACCCGCGCTTTAGCGCGGGGGATGTCATCCCCGGCGCTGAAGCGCGGTGTCGTGTTCTGACTTTTTGAGTGAGCCCTGATTAATGGAAGGGAATACCCGATCAGAGGTGGAAGGATGGAGCAATTGGAATAGAAAATCAACGTTCTGAGAGCGGAACACCATTTGAATCGCCCGACAAAATCTCGCTCATGTGATCGAAAAAGGGGCGTAAATTTTTAAAGGCTTTGTTGAGGGTGAACACAAACTTGGGATCCAATACCTCTTTGTCCGTAAAACGGTGTTTGAGGTAAAATTGTTTGTGGCGTATCAGATCAATGGCCGGATGTGCCGGGTCGAAACCGTTGGGAGCTATTTTCAAACAGGCCCCAGGCAGGAGTTCAAAAAAAGAGGCTTTAGCCTTGAGTATCTTTCTGAATTCGGGGGCATTGTATTCCAGTTCTTTCCTGATCAGCAACAGATCATCCGGATTTGGTGCAAAAAAGCCACCGGCCATGTATGAGTTTCCCGGTTCAAGGTGGTAATAATAGCCGCCCCTCAGCTGCTGGGTGGCTCTTTTGAAGCTGCCCGACCAATAGGTATGATAGGGAGTCTTGGCTTTCGAAAAACGGATATCGGCATAAATGCGGTAAAGGCTTTTTTTTCCTGATACGGTTTCGATCAGGTCGTGTTTGTGCATCTCCAGGAGCAGCCTGTCTGCAAACGCAATCATCTGATTATGAGCTGCCAGGTAGGTGTTTTTCTGCGCATTGAACCAAATTCGGTTGTTGTTTTTGCCAAGATCCTTTAAAAATTTGAAAACCAGCGGAGAGACGGCAGGTTGAGCGGGAGATTTCATTCGGATTTGGGAAATGAAGGTGTTTGGATCGGAAAATGCAGAATATTTTTGATCAAATTTTCAACATCTGCCAAATATACTTGTTTTAACACTCCGGACGTGGTACATTTGCCAAAATCAAAACTTTTGACTACTATGAGCGATGAGAAAGCAACAGTTCATCAGATTTCCGAAGAAAAGGATGGGCAAGTTTCAAATTATTTCCTCGACGGGGAATTAATCCTGAATGTCGATCATTCGAATAAGGTGGTAGCCACCTCAAACCAGCAAAGCAGGAAGTTTGAATCGGATACCGACCTGCAAGGGTGGATTGCTCAGTTCAACCGGTGTGTGCTCCGCAAACGCAAGGCGTATCGTCCAGAATTCGGCAACGGATTGATTGTGGATGAGTGTTTCCTTGAATTGAAGAGAAATAACAACTAAACCCGGTATCTTTTTATAACAGGTCCCGCAATTTGGATTTTATCTGAACCTTGTTACTGAGGTGTGATATTTTTCGGAACGCATTGTTTTTCTATTCCTTTATAAGTTCATCGCATGCTATAAAAAAGGCCATCCGTTCTGGATGGCCTTTTTTTGTCAAGCTGTTCAAGATCCCTTCTATATAAACCCGCATTCGAAGCAGGCATTCGCGCTCAAAAGGCCAGCAGCACAACGACCCTGAGGGATAGCACATCCCGGTGACTATCAGTGCCGCGCAAATACTAACACACGGTGCATTCGCGCACAAGCTGGATAAACCACGAAACAGCTCAGTGAACGGGATCAATTTAATTCAGGTATGGAGAAATAGGTTGAAGATACCTTAGCGACCTATCTTGAAAGATGAATGAACCTCTGACGATGGGGTTTTAATATACATAGAAAGAACATTATTGCCTGATTTTTTGGGAATACAAGATAATTTAAATACATTTACGCTTATGAGATGCCAAATAAAGTAGACCAACTCTTTTATTCTATAGACAAACGTCAGTAATTCCATCTTCTTGAAAAAAATAATCCCGATTATTTTTTCACTATTCGTGACCAGCAACCAGCTGTTTGCTCAAGGTGCGCCCGCATGTCCCTCGGTGAATGCCGGAAGCCCTGTCACCATTTGTAATGGGCAATGCACCACCCTGTCAGCGGCTGTCGTTTCAAATAACCAGACTTCTTCCTATTCTGTCAGTTCGATTCCATATGTTCCATATCCCTATACGGGTGCAGCGATACTTGTTGGCGCCGATGATGTATGGAGCAGCACTGTCAATCTGGGATTCAATTTTTGTTATTTTGGAAATCATTACAACCAGGCTGTACTCGGAGACAACGGGGAACTTACCTTCGACCTGACCAATGCCAACGGATATGACAACTGGCAACTGACCACAGCTCTTCCGAATACAAACGATCTCCCGGGGCCAACCATTTGTGGAGCGTTCAGGGATATGGACGGGGGGCTTGGAGGTCATTCGTACATTGAAACCCTTGGCACGGCGCCCTGTAGGGAACTGATCATGAGCTGGGTGAATGTTCCTCTCTTTGACAACGGGGCTGGAGTTTGCAATGGCACTCCAAACACCACCCTTCAGATTGTACTTTACGAAAACACCAATTATATAGACGTCTATATTCAAAACAGTTTTTCCTGCGCCGCATGGAACGGCGGGGCTGGTATTATCGGGATCCAAAATGCTGCGGGTACAGTGGCCGTTTGTCCCCCAAACCGTAATTTCCCGACTGCATGGACCGCTAATAACGAAGCCTGGAGATTTTCTCCAACCGGTGCGCCCTCGTATGCAATCAACTGGACAGGACCTCTTGGGGTGGTAGGAGCCGGTACAAGCGTGAGTGTTTGTCCAACGACCAATTCAACCTATACCGCAACGATGACAGTCACCAACTGCGATGGAGGTGTTACCACTTATGCCAACACCGTGCCGGTTACTGTAACGACCAACACTCCGGTCACCCTTGCCCCGACAACGGGTACTATTTGCGGTGGAGTTGGAAATGTATCACTTGTTGCAACCGGAGCAGGCACTTTTAGCTGGAGTCCGGCGGGAGGATTGAATGTAACAACCGGTACTACCGTACTGGCAAACCCGGTAGCCGCTACTACTTATACTGTTACCCAGACAAACGGCGCTTGTTCAAGCAAGGCTACCGCTGTGGTGAGCGTAGGTAACCCGGCAACGCTTTCTTCAACACAAACAAATATTGCCTGTAATGGAGGAAGCACAGGGGCGAGTACAGTCACTGCAAGTTTGGGAACAGCTCCGTATACCTATGCCTGGTCGGGTGGGGGAGGAACAGCGGCAACAGCCTCCGGGCTTGCCGCAGGAACCTATGTGGTAACAGTTTCTACCGCGCTGGGATGCCAAAGCACCAATACGGTTACACTTACACAACCTACAGCCCTGGCCTTAACAACCGGATCTACAGCAGCCAACTGCGGAGGATCTACAGGTACAGCTACAGTAACCGCAAACGGGGGCACTTCGGCCTATACCTATTCCTGGAGCCCTGCGCCGGCAGGAGGACAGCTTACGCCTACGGCTACAGGGCTCCCGGCAAATACCTATTCGGTGCTGGTTACCGATGCGCATGGGTGTACAAAAAACACGACCATGGTTGTTACCAATGTTGCGGGCCCAACCAGTGCACTTGGTCCTATTGCCAATAACTCCTGTAATGCCAGCTGTAATGGTACCGCCACAGTCAACGCTGCCGGTGGTACCGGTCTGTTGACGTATTCCTGGTCAGGCAATCCGAGTACGACAGCTACTGCCAGCTCCCTTTGTGTGGGAACGTACACGTGCACCGTAACCGATGCCAATGGATGTAAAATAACGCAACCCGCCACGATCACTCAACCTGCGGTGCTCACGCTCACACCTGGTACAACAGCTGCTACATGCGGTTCTTCAAACGGTCAGGCCACGGTTGCCGTAATCGGTGGAACAGTAGGTTATACCTATTCCTGGGTACCCGCTCCAACCGGCGGGCAGGGAACCAATACGGCTACCGGTCTGGCGGCTGGAACCTATACCGTAACGGTGACCGACCATAATTTATGCGTTCAAAGTCTTCCGATAACCGTAAATAATAACGGAGGGCCGGCTGTTTCTCTTTCTACTTCAGCAGCTCCTGCATGTAACGGAGGATGTAACGGTACGGCCACAATTACCGCTACCGGAGGAACCGGAGCGCTGACCTATTCCTGGTCGCCAAACGTTGGCGCTGCAGCCACTGTATCCAATTTATGTTCAGGCACATCGTACACCTGCAATGTAAAAGATGCCAATGGTTGCTTAAGCAGTCAGATTGTAACAGTAACACAACCATCCTTGCTCACCCTAACACCCACCAATACCAACACCAGCTGTCACGCTGTTTGCGATGGAACTGCTACTGCTACAGCTGGTGGCGGTACGGGCAGCTATACGTATTCCTGGTCGCCGAATGTCAATTCAACATTAACGGCCTCGGCGCTTTGCCAGGGAACGTATACCTGCCACCTCACCGATGCCCATGGTTGCACCACACAGCAAACGTATACAATCACCCAACCTGCCGCACTCACCTCGGTTCCTGCCAGCACTGCTGCATTGTGTAACGGGTCATGCAATGGAACGGCAACCATCACTGCCGGTGGAGGGACATCTGGCTATACGTATTCCTGGACAGGTAACCCAAGTACGACCCCTACCGCAAATTTGCTTTGCGCAGGCACCTATTCATGTACGCTAACCGATGCACATGGTTGTTCAAGGGTACAGCCCGTAACCGTGACCCAACCAGCCATTCTTTCGTTAACACCGGGTTCTACACCTTCAACATGCGGTGCGGCAAACGGACAGGCTACGGTTGCCGTCAGCGGTGGAACGGCAGCTTATTCCTTCAACTGGATCCCCCTGCCAACAGCAGGACAAGGAACGAATACGGCAACTGGTCTTGCAGCAAGCACCTACACGGTAACCGTGACAGATCTGAATTCCTGTGTGCAGAGTTCTGTCATTGCGGTTATCAATAGCGGAGCGCCAACGGTCTCTCTTGCATCCTCCGGTCAGCCTGCATGCAATGGGAATTGTAATGGTACGGCCAGCATCACCGCGACTGGAGGGACAGGTGCACTGACCTATTCCTGGTCGCCCAATACAGGCGCGGGGTTCTCTGCATCTAATCTTTGTTCGGGGACGGTCTATACCTGTTTTGTGAAAGATGCCAACGGGTGTTTGAGCACACAGACCGTGTCGGTTACCCAGCCTGGTCTGCTGAGTATCGCGCCTTCGAATACCAACACCAGTTGCAATGCTTCTTGTGATGGAACGGCAACAGCTACAGCATCGGGAGGAACCTCTGCGTATACGTATTCCTGGTCGCCGAATATCAATGCCACAGCCACTGCAACAGCTCTTTGTCAGGGAGCATACACTTGTCATATTACGGATGCGAATGGTTGCACTGCATTGCAGAGCTATACCATCACACAGCCTGCATTACTGACCAGTATTCCGGCAAGCACCAAGGCTCTTTGCAATGGAGGCTCGACAGGGACGGCTTCTGTTTCTGTGGCAGGTGGAACCACCGGGTATACCTATTCCTGGTCGCCCAATACCAGTGCGAGCGCTACTGCTATTGGCTTAAGCGCATCCACCTACACTTGCCATATCACAGATGCACATGGATGCACCCAGACTCAGCTGGTTACTATTGGTCAACCGCCCGCACTCACCTCTTCAGATACTCCGGTTCCAAGTACATGTAAACAAAGCAATGGATCTATATCGGTGCTGGCTTTGGGAGGAACGGTAAACTATACCTATTCCTGGAGCCCGGCTCCAGCCGCTGGTCAGACAACGGCCAACGCTACAGGCTTGCTGAGCAATCTGTATACCTGCATAATCACCGATTCGGCCGGATGCATTTCCACAATCACCGACAGTGTCACAAATACAGGTACAAAACCGGTAGCAACACTCAGCTCTGGCGGGGTAACTACCTTCTGCAATGGAAACACGGTTCCGCTTACCGCCGGTGGTGGAACAACCTATTCCTGGAATACCGGTTCGATCTCCAATCCACTGACCGTAAACGGAGGTGGATCCTACACCGTTTATGTTTCGAATGCCTGCGGTATTGATTCAAACAAGATAACGCTTACCGAAGATTCTCTTCCAAGGGCAACGGTATCAGGTGTTGCAAAAATATGCAGTGGGTTTACAAGTGTATTGAATGCAACGGGAGGTGCAAGCTACCATTGGAACACTGGTGCTACAACGGCTTCGATTACGGCTGCTGTTGGTGGAATTTATGCCGTAGCGGTTACCAATTTCTGCGGGACAGACAGCGCTCATTTCACTGTGCTGGAAGACAGCGCCCACGCATTCTTCACTTCAAACGTGAGCAGTGGAACAATCCCTCTTCCGATTACCTTTACCGATAGCAGTGGATCTAATACTCAAATCTGGTCCTGGAATTTTGGCGATGGAAATACGAGCTCGAATGTTAATACCAACCACACTTATCCCAATGGGGGGACCTATACCGTAGTGCTCACTGTAACCGATTCGGATGGTTGTAAAAGCACGCGTACAGAGGTTATTGACGTAAAAGAACTTCCATCCTGGATCACCGTGCCCAATGTCTTTACCCCCAATGGCGATGGTCATAATGATCTGTTCCTGGTATCATCCCAGGGAATTGTGACTTTCGAAGCCAGTATTTTCGACCGTTGGGGAGTAGAGATGGCCGTACTGAATGCTCCGCAGATGGGCTGGGATGGACGTACTGTAGGAGGGGAGAGCGCTGTCAACGGAACCTACTTCTACATTCTGCATGCTACCGGTGATGATGGAAAGGTGTACAACTTTAACGGGTTTCTGACCCTAATCAGATAAACCGCATCTTTTCTGACGAACCCGAAAGAATAGAGGAGAAGCGGGATCCGATAAGTATCAAGCCCCCTACTACCATTCATCCACCTGCTGCCACACCGGTCTGTCGTATTTACCCTTCTTTATACACTTGTTCCGTCAACATGCAGCAGACTTCTTCGACACGAATATCACGGTTTATGCTGTTTACCTGCCACGGTTGATAAACCCAGATTGGCAAGGTATTCTACAAAGGGTTAGAATACAAAGCCTAAACATCATTCACACGGAATCACCAGGAGGTTATGCTGTACAAGCTGTGTCTGCTGAAGAACCATTCCGGCTTCATTCTGATTCTGAGAGGGGGTGGAAAAACTGATTTTATCCCTATATTTGATTTTCATAGAGAAAACTAAGCCGAGCAATGAGTGGTAAGGTAAAAAGAGAACCAACCCGGAAGAGTAAGATAACCGAGCAGTATGTGCTGAAGCAAGCAGAGAATGTTCATTTCCGCCCAGACCGGAATTCTGATTTTAGTTATAACGATGGAGATGAACCTGAAGAACGTATTCTTGAAATTGTTACCCGGTCGGGCGATGTTTCGATCGGTTCTCAAGAACTCCGAGATCAGATCAGCGATTGGCCCAGCCGGTATCATTTAAGCGGACAGCGGGCAGATTTATTGAGGCCTGTGGCACATCTTTTAAAAGGAGATATCCTTGAATTTGGCTCTGGATGCGGAGCCATCACCCGGTATCTTTGCGAGCTGGGAGGAAATGTTACTGCCGTTGAGGGCAGTGCCCGCAGGGCAATAATTACGGCAGCCAGATGCCGGGATCTGAAAAACGTAGAAGTATTCTGCGACAACATCGAATCATTTTCGACCCCTAAGAAATTTGATGCCGTCACGCTTATCGGAGTACTGGAATATGCGCGAATGTTTATCCCTGGAGAGGATCCGGTAGCGGCGTTGCTGGAACATGTCATGACATTTCTGAAGCCAGGAGGAAGGCTTTTGATAGCTATTGAAAATCAGCTGGGCTTGAAATATTTTTCGGGCGCTCCCGAAGATCACCTGGGCCGGCCGTTTGCAGGAATTGAAAATTCATATACATCCTCAGGACCTGTCACATTCGGGAAAAAGAAAATAGCGTCGCTACTAACAAATGCCGGGTTCGGGTCAATAGCTTTTCAATATGCATTCCCGGATTATAAATTCCCGACGGCCATAATCACTGAGTTTGGCAACACAACAGGGCATCTTCATGTTTCGGACGTATTGTGTTTACGAACCGATTACATTCAAAATGTCTCCTATCCCCATTCATTTAACCCAGAACTGGCTTTGCCCGTAATAGCAGAGAATGGGCTTTTGGGAGATCTTGCAAATTCATTCCTAATCGTTGCAGGCAGCCATCGCGAAACAGTAACCGAGTCAGAAGTGTTGGCATATACTTTCAGTACAAACCGGTCGAAGGCATTCTGTAAGCTCAATAAATTTATCGTCCAGGACAACATGTGCCTGGTGCTGAGGGAAAGAATCTTTCCGCAATCAGAAAATAAATCGAAATGGGTGTTTCAACAACTTGAAGATGAACCGTACATCCGGGGCGAATTGTACATAGATGGCTTATTCAGGCTTATCCGTAAGCCAGGATGGACCCTTGAAGATCTTCTGGTTTGGGCCAGGCCCTATATTGATTTACTGAAAAATCTCACGACAAGCGAGGATTCGGCGAACCACTCGGCTCATCAGAACAAAATTGATCTCGCACCTTTCAATATCATTGTAGATCCGACCGGAAAGATCTTTTCCGTTTTTGACCTGGAATGGAGGTTCCTCAGACCCGGTACCGACACCCTGGGTTATATTGCTTTTCGGGGTCTGTATCACTCGCTTCGGCGAATCAGTGAAGCCGAGCCTCCGGCTACCGACGTGCCCCTTTCTATTCTGGAATTGATTGAAATACTTTTCGAAAAATTACTTCCGGAACTGAACCTGGACACAACGGTGTATATGAAACTCGAATCAGAGTTTATGAGCGAGGTTTGGGGATCGGCAACACTGATTTCGGCTGCAGAGAACATAGAGCTAACTCCGAAATATTCAGGAACAATTATTCAACAGGGAGGCCTGGAGTATTTTAAAAAGTTGAATGTGCAGTTGTTTTGGCCCGGTGCTGAAAAAGTGTACTCCCAGGAAAACTCAATCCTGCTTGATCTGGAGTTACAGGAAAAACCGACCCTGTTCCGGCTGCCTCTTCCGGCGATAGCATACGAAGCAGAATCATTCAGGATCGATATCGGAAACAAACCGGGGTTTGTAAACCTACACGGTATTCGCCTCCGGACCATGACTGACGAATTACTCTGGGAATGGAGTGCAGAGTCTTTAACCGCAAACGTTCACTATGGTTTTTTTCTATTAGAGCATGAGCACATGGCGGGAGGAGCAACCTTATATGCTTCGCTGACTGATGATCCTCAGCTTTATTTTACACTCCTTCCAGAGAACAGGCGTTTTTTGGCGGGTGGAAGTTATCTTGAAATAGAGCTTTCGTCACCCACTCAGGCACAAAAGGATCTGGTGGCACAGTCTTGGTACCGGAGCGGATCGAAGATAGAGGAAATGAGCGCAGAGGTTGCAACGGTATCGAAGCAACTAAAATTGACGGAAAAAAAGACGCAGGACACAGAACGTATACTTGACATCCGTGAAGAAACCATTCGGATGTTACAGCAACAGGTGATTCAGCAGGAAGCCTCGGGAACGTTCTACGCAGAAAGTATAGCTGTGCTGAATAGAAGCCTGACACAGCATAAAGAGGAATTGACGAACAAAAACGCAGAGCTGGCAGATACCCGGGAAGAGCAGTTAAAACTTAGAACTTCTTTTTCCGAAATCAGCAGACAACTCGAATTATTCCGATCGTCTATTGATCAGCTCCATTCGGAGAAAGAGCATTTGAAGGGAGAATGGCGGATTTCAGAAAACAAGCTTGAGGAAAGCATTCGGGCCATACACGCGCTGGAGAAACAAACTCTTTTTGAAAGTCAGGTTACCCTGGGTTTACAGACAGAACTAGGGGCGATGAAACAGCTCTTGATGGAGAAAAAGCTGGAAAATGAGGAGCTGAATTCCAGGGGCGATCAATTGATCCTATTGCTTCATCAACTGGAGCGGGAGGTTGCCAGCTCCTCAACCGAAAAATCATCCCTGAATCATGAACTCCGGTTGAAGACAGAGGAGGCCGGTGCATTCGAAAATCTGATTCTGAATAAAGAGCTGCTGCTCGACCAGCAGCAAAAAGCGCATGATGCTGTACTGAAACAGCTGGCGGAGCTTGAAATGAAAATTTTAGCACAGGGTGAAGAACTGAAACAGCATGAAGTGATGACGCTCACCAGAAGTCAGGAAGCCTCAGAACGTGAAATGAAGCTGAACCGGGATTTAGATCATTCGAAAACACTGTTGCAGAATCAGGAACGTTTGAACCTGCAACTGATTTCCGAAAAAGAAACGGCTGATGTAAAGATCCAGGGGCTGACCGAAGGCTGGAAGGAGGAAAAGGCAACATCTCTACGGAATGAGGAAACGGGTAGGTTGAAATACGAACTGTTAGTTTCCATGCAGACAGCACTCATACTGAAAAACGAGGAATTGCATCAAGAATTATTGACGGTATCTAAACAGAATCAAGGGCTGATAGAGAACAAGAATGATTTGATCATCAAGACAGATTGGTTCCGCAAGAATTATCAACAAAAATCCTTGCTAAAAATCATTTTTAACCGATGGTTCAATAGAGACAACCCGGAATAATAAATCAGGGCTTAAGCGAGTTACCATAAACCGTGGATCTACCTGATTGGCGTTGAAAAAATGAACGGTGGAGCTTATGTACAAAGGCATCCTAAAAGCAGAGATCTAAATCCGTTCATCCAATCGGATTCAGGGAATAACTTGTAGGTGCTCACTCGGGCTGAGCATGCGAAGAGGCATCATTCACATACATATCGATAGCCGTTCGTGGGTCGCCATAAAAAAGCATATTGCCCTTTTTCATATATGCCACTTTTTGGCAATATTTCTCGATTACCGCCATGCTGTGACTGACGATAACGGTAGTCCGTCCATCGATCCAGGATCTTTCAATCACCCTGACAGCCTTTTCGATAAATTTCTGATCGCCTACAGCAAACACTTCATCCAGGAACATGATGTCTGCACCCGCATGAGCCGCAATCGAGAAGGCAAGACGTTGAACCATTCCGGTTGAAAAGTACTTGATCTTGGTATTTACAAATTCTTCGAGCTCGGCAAACCCGATCACTTCATCGAAAATCTTATCGATCTGAGCTATTTTCAGGCCGAGCGCCGACCCCGAAACATAGGTGTTTTCACGTGCAGTAAGTTCATGACTCATGCCAACACCCAGGTTCATGAGCATCATGGTTCCTGTGAGTTTCACATAGCCCTGGCTGGGCTGGTAGACATTGGCCATGCATTTAACGAGCGTTGATTTCCCGCTTCCGTTTCCGCCAATGATCCCGATGCATTCCCCTTTCCTGACACTGAAGTGAATATCCTTCAGCGCCTGTAAATGCCTGATCGGAGTTGGATTAAAAATATGAAAGAAGCGTTGTTTGATGGTGTTGTAATTGTCGTCACGAATGTTAAAAGTCTTGTGAAGACGGAAAACTTCAATGGCAATGTCGTGGGTGTGTTCCATAGAGATGATACAAACTACTAGAGCTTTTCAGAGGCGTTAGGACCAAGATTTTTGAGCAGGGCAATCCCTACCAGAAGGAAAAAGCAGGCATAGACCAGGTCAAATCCCATGAGTTGCCAATCCGGGCTTTTGTTCTCCATCAGTATGGTGCGGGTGTTTGCGATAATCCCGGACAGCGGATTGATGTATTCCAGGCTTGGGAAAGAGGTGTGGAATTTTTCGACCGGATAGATAACCGGTGAAAGCCAAAACAAAACGCTACAGAGTATGCCCCAAATCTGACTAATATCTTTTGCAAACAGATACAGGTTTGAAAGAATCAGCGAAAAGCCCAACGACAAAATCATCAGCGTGAGGAGCAGCACTGGCAGAAAGACAATGTGGAAATTGAGTCGGATCGGAATAAACTGGCAGAAGACAAAGAAAATGACGAGATTGAAGATAAAACCGATGAAATTGCTGAGAATCACAGACAGATAAATTTCGAGCTTATCCATATTTGTGTACTCATAGAGATAGCGCTTTGTTTGTAGAATTGGGATGGTGCCAACCGTGCATTCGGCAAAATAATTGAAAAGGATGATTCCAAGAAAGACGAAGGGAACATAGTTTGGGGTGCCGATCTTCATGATTATTTTGAAGGCGACATAATAGACAGCAACATCAGAAATAGGCTTCATCAGCGCCCATAATAACCCCATCTTATTCTCATAATACCGGAGTTTAAACTCGATCTTGGCCATGAGCCAAATGCGCTCTGATTTATTCGTATGCTTAAACCAACCTTTCACATAATCACTTAATGATAACTGCATCTAACGCTGTATTTGTGGATATAAAAGCCGGGCAATACCTGTATTGATTCGATGAATATCAGCCAATTCAAACGACACAATCTTTATTTGAATGGTGAATTGCAAATATAGAATAAATTCCGGGATAGCCGGAGTACAGGTAATCTCCAAAATCTCCAAATCAGCTGCTCATTCTGACATGAATCGAGAATGACAGACAACCGTTGTTCCTTACGAAACACATAGTCTGTAAAGCCATTAGGTTGAGGATAGTCGACAGGCTTCTGTTTTAGATGGAGAGATGGTAAGGAGTGTACAAAGAAACCCTGAAAGAGAACATCCATCTGAGTTTTCCTGAAATCAGCCTTCCCTGCTTTATTCCCTATGGTTTGCGAGAGAAAGCAAGTGCTTTTATTCCTATATTTGCCATCAAACACGCTATTCATGTTGCAGGCTGTCCCCAAAAGGTTCAAACTTTTTCTGAAGAATATTTATTTTTTCTTTTATCTGAATGATGCAGAGGAACGTGAAAAGCTGATTCTCATTGGTGATTCAGGTTTGTTTGATTTGGAGTACTATAACAGTCAGTTAAAATTCTCCTTTTTAACCCAGTGCGGAGCGATTACCCATTATCTCAAAAAAGGGTATAAATTGAGCGTAAACCCGAATCCCTACTTCGATACGAAGTATTACCTCGATTCTAATCCGGATGTCCGTCAGAATAATAAAAACCCGCTTTATCACTTCCTGGTCAATGGGCACAAGGAAGACCGCAACCCGAACATGGAGTTCAATACCCAACTCTATATTCTCCTGCATAAGGATGAACTTCAAACACGAAAATTAAATCCGCTTTTTCACTTCATTCAGCACAACCCTGTCGGAAAAACGTTCGGAAATAACGCTACCCCCAAAGAGGCGCTGGCCAATGGAAAGAATAAACCGTCAGCCCCCAACCTGATTGAATCTATCAAAAATAAAAACAAAAGAAGCGGGATCCCGAGGCTGTTGGAGCTTGGTTTTGAATTCACGCCTGCCGAAGCTTTTGATGAAGAATACTACCTGGAACTAAATCCGGATTTAATCCATCCTGATATTATTCCTTTTCAGCATTATATGACCCAGGGGTGGAAAGAGAACAGAAACCCAAACGCCTGGTTTGATATTCCCTATTATCTCGAAACCTATAAGGATGTAAAAGACTTAGAGCTTGAGCCGCTTACACACTATCTGCTTGTTGGAAAAGAACAGGGCCGAACGTTTAAAAAGGTGGAGCATGGCAATGTGCAGGCTTATTTTGAATTCCTCAATGTCCAGAATCAGAAACGTGAGCCTGGAATGACTACCGATTATGTAGAGTTCGAAGAGCACGTCGCGCTGCCGATCGATCTGCGCTTAATTGCTTTTTACCTGCCCCAATATCACCCCATACCCGAAAACGACAAAGCCTGGGGGAAAGGATTCACCGAGTGGACCAATGTATCGAAAGCCCTGGCCCAGTTTGGGGGCCATTACCAACCAAGGTTACCTGGTGAGTTGGGATACTACGACCTACGTCTGATCGATATTCAGCGCAGACAAATAGAGCTTGCTAAAAATTATGGACTTCATGGATTCTGTTATCATTACTATTGGTTTGGCGGTCAGAAGGTCATTGACAGGCCGTTGCAACAGATTTTAGACAATAAAGACCTCGATTTTCCATTCTGTATCAACTGGGCAAATGAAAACTGGACCCGCAGGTGGGATGGGCTGGATCAGGAGGTGATCCTCAAACAGAACCATTCTCCCGAAGACGATCTGGCCTTCCTCGAAGAAATTAAACCGATCCTGCTCGATAAGCGGTATATACGTGTAAACGGAAAGCCACTCCTGATGATTTACCGGCCTACGTTGTTTCCTGACATCAAGGAAACAGTGGCGCGTTGGAGAAAACATGCACAAAAAATCGGCATCGGCAACATCTATTTAGTGCTTGCCCACTCCTTCGATAAACAGGATCCAAGGGAAATAGGCTTTGATGCAGCTACAGAATTTGCACCCAATAATTTTAATGTAAAAGATGTAACCCATACACTCAGCCTCTTCAATTCGAAATACAGTGGGCGGGTGTACGATTATAAATCGGCCATCAATTACAGTGTGGATTACAAAGAGCCGACGTATACCAAATTCAGAGGTGTCTGTCCGAGCTGGGATAACGAGGCGAGAAAACCTGGGAAAGGTTCAACTTTTGTAAACAGTACCCCTCTGTTGTATATGAAATGGATGGAATACGTCTGTTTTTATACAAATCAACACCGTGCGGGGGATGAAAAAATTGTGTTCGTCAATGCCTGGAACGAATGGGGCGAAGCAGCCTATCTGGAACCAGACCGGAAATTCGGATATGCTTATTTGGAAGCTACCTATACCGTATTGAGAAAATTCAACAGGGATAAACTGAAGCTGCTGTTCGACACACAAAACACACAGAAAAAATCAGATACCGCCGTAGTCCTGCACTTGTATTATATGGATCTGTGGGACGACATCAAACTGGAGCTGGACCACTTCAAGGGCGATGTTGATCTGTATGTGAACGTAATCAGTAAAGCATCCATCGAGGAGATCCGGAAAATTCAGAACGATTTTCCGCTTGCCAAAATCTATACCTTCGAAAATCGGGGAAGGGACGTACTTCCATTCTTGAAAATACTGAAAATTATTCTGCCCTTAAAGTATAAGTATGTGTGCAAGATACACAGCAAAAAATCCTTGCACCGTATAGACGGCGATAATTGGAGAAATCACCTGATCCGAAGCCTCATCGGCTCGCCTGAACGGATCAAGGAGGCCACTGCCAGACTTGATGACAACGTTGGGGTGCTCGTAGCCAGGGGAAATCTTTTTTCATACAAAGAATGGATGGGGTCGAACTCGGAGATGATAAACCGGTTCGCTGAAAAAACAAAGCTCCAGGTACCCGATGACTTTACATTTCCGGCCGGATCCATGTTCTGGTGCAAGCCTGCCGTTTTCTCCAAACTCCTGCAGGGGATGGATGAAAGTGATTTTATCCTCGAAGAGGGCCAGTTGGACGGCACCATTGCTCATGCCTGCGAACGAATTGTAGGATTGCTTTGTATTTCCGAAAAACTCAAGATAGAAGAAATTTAAACATGGGATCAGGTTCTTTTAGGTACCTTACCTCGCTATTCAACCGAAGGGTGATAGCGAAAAAGAACATGAGCACATTTCAAAAAAAAACAAGTCAAGTCCTGGAACTCCCGTTCCCGAATGCCTTCTATTTCTCTCAGGAGGGCTATTGTGGGTGTTGTAATCAGGACGTAATCTTTGAGTCAAAGACAAGCTGGTTACGGGATTGGTTCTTTTGTTCAAATTGTGCTTCCATGCCCCGGGAACGCGCGCTGATCAAAGTCATCGAAGAGTCCTACCCAAACTGGAGAAATCTGCTGATACATGAGTCGTCTCCGGCCTATCGCGGTGTGAGCGAAAAAATGCAAAAAGAATGTATGGGGTATACCTCTTCCCAGTATTTCCCGGGCCAACCCTTTGGCTCGATGGTACAGAATTACCGCAACGAAAACCTGGAGGAACAAACATTCCCGGATGAATCGTTCGATCTGATCGTCACACAGGATGTCATGGAGCATATCTACAATCCGGAAAAAGCATTTTCTGAAATTGCACGTACACTGAAAAGGGGAGGGGCGCATATTTTTACTGTGCCGATGATTAATAAACACATGAAAACAGAGGTTTGGGCCACCCTTGATCCTTCCGGTAATCCGTTGTTTTTGAAAGAGCCGGAATATCACAGCAACCCTGTAAATCCGCTTGGATCTCCGGTCACGATGCATTGGGGCTTTGATATTGTCAACTTTATTCGTGAAAAAAGCGGATTGGAAACAACCATTGTCCATCTCGATGATATCCGACTTGGAATCCGCGCCGAATACATCGAAGTGTTAGTCAGCCGGAAAAATTGAGAAGAGAATGAATTTACAAACAGGAAAAACCGGCGACATTCAAATTCCAACTTGTGTATCCAAACCTGTTCTCCTTATTAATTTCCCCCATTAACAAATGACCGTTCAGGGACGAAGTTTCAAAATAGCCGTTTTTGTTCATTTGTTTTACACCCACAGCTATGTTGAATTTCAGTCAATTCTCAGCGGGCTGAAGAACCTTGATCCACTTTATTTGTTCAATATCGGCCCCAGCCCGGAACCCCACGCCCTGATAGAACAGATCAAGACCGATTTCCCTGGGGCACTGGTACTCCAGAGCCCGAACATAGGAAAAGACATAGGCGGAAAACTGGCTCTACTCGACCTCTACCTGTCTTCCGGGGTGAAAAGCGATTTATTTATTTTTCTCCATGATAAAGTAAGTCCCCAGATCCTGAATGGAGAAAAATGGAGAAATCAATTACTTAAAATTGTCAGGACTGACACCTGCGCAGAGATCGTGAATCTGTTCAACCAGTGTCCACAGCTCGGACTTGTTGGCGCCTCTGAACATCTGAGTAATGAATATAATCCTGAAAACCGCAATTTTAATTCGACCAATAATTTGATTTTAAAGGAATACATCCACAAGTTTGGACTCTCTCTAACCGACTATACATTCATAGCCGGTAACATGTTTTGGGTGAGAAGCCGTATCTATGAAGATTTTTTTAATAAATTTCGTCCTCTGCAGCTCCGGGCAGGACTCGAAAAAGGAAATGTAACCGATGCCGAAACAGGCACACACACGCATTCCCTGGAGCGGATTTTCAGCTGGATTGCACAGAGTCAGGGGTATCAAATTAAAGGTGTGTAAGCCATGTTCCTAAAACCGGTATTCATCAGCTCAGCAGGTAGGTTCACTGATAAGGTGCTCCACGAAAAGGATGCCACGTACGCTATCAGGCTTACGCCCGAAGCGCTTTGGTCTGCTCACAACTCCGTTTTCGAGACTTATTTTCAGTCTCCTGATCCTTGTTCAGTCTGCCTGGATCTCACAAAAACAAAGCGCTTAACGGAACAAGAACTGCAGTTGATCGAACAGGGTATTGCCCGGGTTTCATTCAGCCCCAGCTATTTGAAACACGGGGATGCGCCTGTTATTTTATTACTCACAAGCCAGGATTCGGATCAACAGTTTATAGACCTGGTAAAGAAAAGAATAGAATCGACGTTGCTTGCCCAGGGCTTTGAATTAGCACTCCTATTTGCATTAACAGACGGTCTTCAAAACATACAGCAGAACGTTGAGAGGTGTTATTACCTCAATCTGACGCATGGTGACTTGCCCACAAATTTGGTACGGATAAATGAACTTTACGAGGAGAATATCGTCATGAATGCCTTCTTTTTTATGAATTGCAGTGAAAATACGGAGTGTTTTCAGATTATTCAGGAGATAGTGCTTGCTGAACAACGTTTTGCTGCGAGAAAACCTACGGTCTATGCATTGATGCAACAGCTGCAAGCTCTCGAAGCAGAACGTGATCTGTTGATTTCGGAAAACAAACGTACTCAGGTTCTGGTACAAGATGGCTCAAATTATCTGAAACAATTGAAACAGGATGCGGGTTCAACGATTTTGTGGTGGGAAAATGAAAATCAAAAGATCATCCGTTTTTATCAGACCGAGTATGAATCCTTGCCTTTATGGTATAAACGGTTTGGGCATTTGATAAAAAAAATGTTTTGATGCAAGACCATCTGGCGCATCAGTAACTTGCGATGAAATGACATACAGTTCATACCTGTTGGGGTCGTCTTTAAAAGCCTCATTTTCAATTAATTGTTTGTATAATTAGCATTATGTTAAATGCTAACTGCCTTATCTCCATTCAATTAAATTCAAACAACCCCGCCTTCAACCGCTGTTCAGCCTCATTTCCAGGTACCACGGCAAGCGCACGTTCAGGCTACTCAATCCAGGTGTTTCCTCTCTGTATCATTGTCCTGGTATTGATCGGTTTTACGGAAGGCATAACCGGCCTTTCGCTCGACGATTCTGAACCGAGGCATGCGTGTTCTATTCAGCCTCAAAAACCAGTCTGTTACGAATCCGTCTATCCTGCAAAATAACCGCTTAGGTCTGCAAATACCTGCATTCGTCCTCATTCTCCTTTGGGCCGGGATTCATTTCAAACAAATCCTGTAAATTCACGCCGGTTTAGTTCTAACGTATCTCCCAGAAATATGAAAAAAATTGTTGGCATCCTTTCGTTTTGTAGCCTGCTCCAGACGGTGCAAGCTCAAAAAACCATGACCACTGAAATGCTCATACAACTGGGTAAGGTAAGTACAGCGGGTATCAGCGCTGATGGCAAATCGGTGATCTACACCGTAAAAACCTATAGCATTGCCGACGATAAGGCAACCCGTAAGCAATTCTCCATACCGCTTGCCGGTGGAACTGCTGTAGAGATTAAAAGTGTGGATGGGATGTTTCCGGATGAAAAACTTGCAAAAGACGGAAAACACAGCATCGCCTCGAAAGATATCAAGGTGAAAAAAGTATACGGTAAAGACTTTTATCCGGCCCTCACCAAGTCGGATGTCATGATCTACGACGATCTGAACTACCGCCATTGGGATACCTGGGAAGACGGGGCGTACGGCCATGTATTTGTCTATACCCTCTCCTCAGACAAGAAGATTACCGACAGCATCGATATCATGCTCAATGAACCCTATGACTGTCCGCAAAAACCCTATGGGGGCGATGAAGATTATGTCTGGAATCCAAATGGTAAGGAAGTGGTATACTGTACCAAGAAAAAATACGGTAAGGAATATGCACTCAGCACCAATACCGATCTGTATTCATATAACCTGGAAACAGCAAAGACTACGAATCTTACCGCAGGTATGGAAGGGTATGATACCAAACCATCTTTCTCAACAACAGGTTCTATGGCCTGGCTGAGTATGAAGACAGATGGATATGAATCTGACAAAAATGACATTTTTGTGCTCAACGGCTCCAGCAAATTAAACCTGACTAAAGATTGGGACGGGACCGTGAACGATTACCGCTGGAGTGCTGATGGAAAGACCATCTTCTTTACCGCTGCCGTTGACGGAACAGTACAACTTCTGGAAGTGAATTGCCCGACCGATGGAAAAACGGTCGCGGTAGTAAAACAGATTACAAATGGCGACTACGACATTCACAATATTGCCGGACAAACAGGTTCAACATTGGTACTGGAGCGTACAGATATGAACCATGCCGTAGAAATTTATACACTCGACCTGAAGACAAAAGAATTAAAACAGCTTACTCATGTAAACGATGAGGTTTACAAATCTATTTCACTGCCGCAAATCGAAAAGAGGTATGTAACGGCCACCGACGGACAAAAAATGCTGGTCTGGGTGGTGCTCCCACCTGATTTCGACAAAACAAAGAAATACCCAACCTTGTTGTATTGCCAGGGAGGGCCTCAGTCGCCATTGACTCAGTTTTATTCCTACCGCTGGAATTTCCAGTTGATGGCTTCCAAAGGCTATATCATCGTAGCGCCTAACCGAAGAGGGATGCCGGGCCACGGGGTGAAATGGAATGAACAGATCAGCCGCGATTATGGGGGCCAGAATATGAAAGACTATCTCATCTCGATCGATGAACTTTCGAAAGAACCGTATGTTGACAAAAACCGGCTCGGTTGCGTTGGCGCCAGTTATGGTGGATATTCGGTGTACTTCCTTGCAGGTATGCATGAAAAACGTTTTAAGACCTTTATCGCCCACGATGGTATTTTCGACTGGCGCGCCATGTACGGCACCACCGAGGAAATCTGGTTTGTGAACCAGGATCTGGGTGGCGCTTATTGGGACAAGACCAATGCCTCTGCCCAGAAAAGCTATGAACAGTTCAACCCGGTGAATTATGTCAAGAAATGGGATACCCCGATGCTTATCATCCAGGGAGGAAAAGATTACCGGGTGCCGATCGAACAAGGCCTTGGAGCATTCCAGGCAGCACAATTGCAGGGAATCAAGAGCAAATTGCTTTATTTCCCCAATGAGAACCACTGGATCCTGAAAGATCAGGATGCATTGGTCTGGCAGAACGAATTTTATAAATGGCTGGATGAAACGTTAAAGTAAGATCCGCTGTTTTTACGAAAAAGGCCTGCATGCTCTACCCGGCATTTGCAGGCCTTTTTTATGTATCTGTTTGGTACTGAATAGATTTATGGTGTAAACGGGTTTGCTGATCCTGCACCCGCGCAACTTCTGCGTTCGCCCGCTGAAGTTTTCCGGTCGCCCGAGCAAGTTTTCCGGTTGCCCGAGCAAGTTTTCCGGTCGCCCGCGCAAGTTTTCCGGTCGCCCGCGCAAGTTTTCCGGTTGCCCGGGCAGGTTTTCCGGTCGCCCGCGCAAGTTTTCCGGTCGCCCGTGCAACTTCCGCGTTGGCACAAGGAAGTTGCACGGGTTCATTAGAAAACTGCTTTTTGACACAGAAAAGTTATTCGGGTTCAGGGCGGGTCTTCCGCAGAAAAGCCAATTCATAGACGGGGAGACATTTTATTCCTTCACAATCTTTTCGAGAATACTCCCTGTAGTGGTTCTTACCGAAAAAAGATAGAGCCCAGGTTCAAAGTCACCCAGCTCTATAGCCAGACTGGTGGTTCCATTTTGAAAATTTTGGAGAGATCGAATCTTTTTTCCACAGCTGTTCAGGATCTCAACCGATCTCAACTCCCCTGCCCTGCTGGTAAGCTGAAGATTCAGAAGGGAATGAGCAGGATTGGGATAAAACCAAACCAGGTTCCCGGCCCAATTGGCGATCGACTCAGATGCAAGTGGATCGAACCCCTCGTTCACCAGGCTACCTGTATGAAGTGGATCCAGCCAATCACTCAGACGTTGCTGGGGTGTGGGGCCCGTATTCCAGGACACGGCAAAACTTCCGAAACAATCGTAATCCTGTGCCACAGGCCCCCAGCAAGCCGAAGGCCCTCCTGCCAACTGCCCGATTATCCTGCCCGAAGGGTCAAAAAGCGGAGCTCCTGACGAACCTTGTTCAGTACACCCATCTCGCCAGGGCCCGGTCTGCCAAACATGGATGCCATCATAAACGGTAGCCAGAACAGGCGAATCAGAGAAGGCCGCCTTTTTAATATCGCCCGAAGGGTGTTGTATACAGCATGCACTGTCGGCCGGTTGTACAGTTGCATTCCACCCCGCATAGTAAGCATGAAAGGAAGCAGGTACAGGGCTGTTCAGGAGGCAAAGTTGAAAATCGGAGGAGGTAGAGGCCGAAATTTCTTGTGCTCCGGTAATAAATTGTGTAGTATCGGGTTCCACCGGAGGATCATCACAACCCGGCGCTTCCCAGTTGAATCTGAATACCCACGAACCCGATGCTTTGCCACAGTGATTTGCAGTGAGCACATAAGGGGTTTGATCGTTTGCACTGTTGTTGACAAGGGTTGCGGTACAAAATGCATTTCCCCCGACCAATACACAGAGTACCGAGCGGGACTGAACAGACCTGAATGCTCCTTCGGGGCAATGAATATTGGGGATACAAGCCCCCGCCTGGCCAAAGGATCGCGTAAACGACCACGAACGGTAACCGTGGGTCACCCTGAATAACCTGAATGGCAGGGTGGTATGCATACCCGGAGGTTCGTGGTATTCAACCAATACAGATTCGCCCTTGATCACATCGGTGCCCAATTCAGCATCAGCCGAGACGGATAGACTGGTAAAAGGGCCTTGAACAATTTTGTGATCAGGAGAACAAACAAGGAGTGTAGCTCCCCGGGGGAGATGAACCTGGTCAAAAGCAAGATTGAGGGTCTGGGCCCCTTCAGAACGGAGTTCGATGGTCCAGTTCTGGCTTCCATCGTTTTGGAGGGTCCAGGTTCCTGAATTCTGACAAGTCAGGTTTACAAGATTATTATATCCAAAGCGGAATGGCCCTTTACCCCTATCGTTTACTGAATCTTCGGCCTGGAGCGCCCGGAGGTCGGGGGCTGGCAGGCTAACCAACAGAGCAGACAGATCGATACGAGATCCCGGGTTAGGGATAGCGTTGGAAAGAATGGCTGGCTGTGAAAACAAGGGTAGCGCAAAACAAAATAACAGAACGGCAAAGCCAGCGCTGAAATGATAAATCCTGATCGGGATATGATTGCTGCAATTCATCAGACCAAACATGCTTCAACCCGAATCAACACGACGCCGGGTTAGCCTGTCCTGTGTTAAAGGTATCAATTATCCTCTTGAAAATAAAACAGGTCAACCGTTCTTCTTTTCTGACAAGCATCCAGCGGATGCTCCGACAGTTTGTTTGTTACCTCAAGTGCATGATACATGCATGTCTTTAATCCTCCAAAATCAGTTCATCCGGAACTTGATCATCAATAATAATTTTATCTTTGTAGGGATCACACATTTTTATTATGGCCAAAAAAAAGAGCCCTGTTACAAAAGATTCGCTCGACTTCCTGGAGCGTTATATCAACAACCCTTCTCCAACCGGTTTTGAGTGGAAAGGACAAAAACTTTGGCTGGATTATCTCAAGCCTTATATCGATGAGCATTTTATCGATGTTTATGGTACAGCCGTTGGTGTGATCAACCCCAAGGCTCCTTATAAGGTGGTGATCGAGGCCCATGCCGATGAAATATCCTGGTTTGTGCATTACATCACCAAGGACGGGTTTATATACCTCCGTAAAAACGGCGGATCCGACCACATGATTGCACCCTCGAAACGGGTCAATATCCATACCGGGAAAGGCATGGTGAAAGCCATCTTCGGATGGCCGGCCATCCATACCCGTGAAACAGGCCGGGAAGAACAGCCCAGCATCAAAACCCTGTTTCTCGACTGTGGTTGCAGCTCGCTGGCTGAAGTCGAAAAGCTTGGAGTACATGTAGGCTGTGTGGTTACTTACGAAGACGAGTTCATGGTGCTGAACGATACGTACTATGTAGGTCGAGCGCTGGATAACCGGGCAGGTGGTTTTATCATTGCTGAAGTGGCCCGCATGCTGCACGAAACAAAAACAAAACTTCCGTTTGCCCTGTATATCACCAACTCGGTGCAGGAAGAAGTTGGGCTCAATGGGGCGCGTATGATTTCGCACCGCATCAACCCCGATATTGCCATCGTTACCGATGTGATCCACGACTCCCAGACCCCGATGATGAACAAAATTGCCAATGGCGATATTGCCTGCGGCAAGGGGCCGGTGGTGACATACGGCCCTGCCGTTCACAACAAACTCCTCAAAACAGTGATCGATACGGCCGTGAAACACAAAATACCGTTCCAGCGCGAAGCCGTGTCTCGATCAACCGGCACAGATACCGATGCTTTCGCCTATTCGCGCGACGGTGTACCTTCGGTATTGATCTCGCTTCCGTTACGCTACATGCATACAACGGTTGAATCAGTACATAAAAAGGATGTGGAAAATGTAATCCTCCTTATTTTTGAGACGTTGAAAAAAATCGAAAAGAACCAGGACTTAAGTTATCTAAAATAGAGCCTATGTGCACCCACTTGCTGAAGTCTTGTTGCCCGGTTCTTGCCCTGCTGCTTTTTTCGTGCGGTAGTGGTAAGCAAAACAGTGGCGCCCCGGATAAAGACCTGGCCGGTTCGGTGGTGGCGGATAAGGATATGGATTCTACACACCTCAAATACAGTCATTTGATCAGCAATGTTCCCATTCCGTTCGACATCCTGAAAAAGCTGTCGAACTCCTATGTAGTCTATAAAC
>JABDAO010000018.1 GCA_013289095.1 Bacteroidota bacterium
CTTCGGTCTCTTTTTCTTTCTTAAACTCCATCTTGCCAAATTTATAGGTGAAGTTGATTCCGAACGAGCGGTAGGGGAGTTCGCGGGTACTGATAAGCGAAAAATTCTGTCCGGTAAGCACCGTTGTCTGGCCTACATATTCACTGAATGGATTCGTGGCAGTAAGCGCTATGCTGGCCTTTTTCTTGAACAATTGTTTGCGGATGGCCAGGTTATAGGTCGTAAACGAGGGCATTGTTCCCTGGGCATTGATGCGGGGCGAATTGAAATTGCCAAACACTTCGGCAATAAAAGTAGGGCTGATTTCATAACTCGCATTCACGTTGATGCGGTAGTTAAAACCCTGGATATTGCCTCCTGTAGGCAACCCCGTGATGATATAACGCTGAAAACCTGAAATATTGGTGCGCAGGTTTAGTTTCGGGGTGATGGGTGCCGAGCCTGCAAGATTTACTCCATAATCGTTTTCATGACCAATGTTTTCGCGTGTGGTGAGGGCCACATTGCTGTAGGTTGAATCGCCGATTTTGTACGAACTGTAATACCTGGTATATGACTGGATGTCGTTTGTATTCATCCGGGCGAAGAGCACGATGTTGATGTTGCTTCCTTTATTAAACACCTTGCTGTAGGTAAGTTCCAGTTTATCTGCCAGCTCCGGACGGATATCCGGGTTGCCGGTAGTGATGTTCTTGGGGTCGGTGGCATTCATAAAAGGGTTTACATCGCGGTAGGTGGGGCGCTGGATACGGTGCGAATACCCCAATTTCAAGATCTGGTTATTGCTAAAGGTGTGCGAAATGATTGCCGATGGAACAAACGTTCCATACGGCGCGATGCCAATATTACCCGCATTCGAAAAAGAGGCATCGGTATTGGTGTATTCATATCTGCAGCCCGCTTTGACATCCAATACCTTCAACAACTTAAACGTTCCCGATAGGTATCCGGCATAGATATTCCGGTTATAGGAAAACCCGGATGACTGGGTGCTGCTGTACCCATAATAATCGCTGGGCGTGTTGAGGAGGTAGACATCCGAAATCCCGTTGATCTGATCCAGCACCGTTTTGGCGCCTGTTTCGAGCTGAAACTCTTTTCCAAGCGGCTGTACATAATTGATGGCCAGGTTGGTTTCGTTGCTTATCCCGGGATTGTTGCCATACGACCCGCTGTAAGGCTGGGTTGCACCAACATACGTCTCGGTTTGTTTGAAATAGTTGTTGCTGGTGCCATAGGACGAATTGTATAAAATTTCCAGCGACTGGTCTTCCTTTTTGAATGTTCTTTTATAACTCAGGGCATAATCCATGGATTGGGTGAAGGAAGTAAAGAGCGCGTTGGTCTGGTCGTTGACCTGCGAGATGGTAGCCCCCGAGGCATCCATGCCAAGGGCCTCCCGGTTCGAAATGCTTGTACTGGCTGTGTTGAAGTAGTTGTAAGTCAGGCCTCCGCTCAGGAAATCGTGCGGGGTCATTTCCCAATCGAACCCGATCCCGGTCTGATACCCCTGGCGGTAAAAGTTGCTGGTCCCGTTTTGGTATAAGCTTGATGTCTGACCCGACAGTGAATCTTTCGCCGTACGGTTCATGGTATTGAGCGTAGTGGAAGGCAGCTGCGCATTACCGCTCAAAAAAGCATGCACTCCGATATGGCCTTTGCGGGCGCTGAGGTTAAATGATCCGTTCTCAAGCCGTGTGCCGCCCGAAAGGTTGATGTTTCCGTTGATGCCCTGTGCTGTACTCTTTTTAAGGATAATGTTGATAATGCCGCCTGTACCTTCGGCATCATACTTTGCACCCGGACTGGTAATGACTTCGATGCTCTGGATCTGACTGGCAGGGATAGACTGTAGCACATCTACAATATTGTTTCCAAAAATAGTCGACGGTTTTCCATTGATCAGAAATTGGATGTTTGAATTGCCCTGGAGCTCTACATTTCCATCTACATCAACATCTACCTGTGGTATCTTTTTGAGCAGATCGCTTGCCACCCCGCCTTGTGAGGTCAGGTCCTTTTCGGCGTTGTACACCATTTTATCGATTTTGTTTTCGATCAGGCTTTTTTCGGCTGTAATGGTCACCTCTTTGAGTTTGGCCTGGCTGCTGGTCAGCTTGATGGCTGGGAGGGCAAGCAGGAGACTGGTTTTGCTGATGCTCAGATTCGATCTCGTTCCGGTTTGATACCCGATCGAATAGACGGTTAATTTATAAACTCCTTCGGCTATGTTGGTGAGTTGAAATACGCCTTTGTCGTCGGTGGTCATTCCATTTACCACTTTGTTGGTGGCAAGGAGCGTAAGGCTTACCGAAGCATATTCAACCGGCTGGTTGGAGAGAGAATCAACAACACGGCCAGAGATTGTTCCATTCAGTTTGTTTTCTGTTTCCTGTGCACGAAGGCCGGTGATGAGCAGGAACATACCCAAGAGGAGGAGGGCTTGTCTGAACAAGCCGGTGGGGGAGACAAAGAATACGGTTTTATTTTCCGACATCGCAATGTACTTGAAGCCGCAAATTTATTGATCAATTTTGGTTTCGCTTTAGCGTTTTGATGTTTTTTAACAAAGAATAGTCATTGGGGCGTGTTCATTTCAACCGGCATGAATTTATTCTAACGTCGCTTCTTATAGTCCAGGATCATCCCTGTTCTGGTCAGATGACACAGTCATCCTCAATAATCCGTAAATTCGTCATTCAAACAAACTACAGATGCTCGGACTAAAACTTCCAACCGACCCACGTTGGGCCAACCTTGTTGAAAACAATGTGGATGAAATACTCACCGATCATGCCTGGTGCGAACAGAAGGCGGCATCCAATGCAATCTCCATCATTGTGCTTTATCCCGAAAATTCAGAGATGGTCACGGCCCTCTTGAAATTGGCACAGGAGGAACTCGGTCACTTCGATCTGGTGCATGAGCGGATCCTGGCCCGCGGGAAAGTGCTTGGCAAGGAACGCAAGGACGACTATGTAAATGAGCTCTACAAATTCATGCGCAAAGGGCAGGGAAGGCTCATTGCCCTGATCGACCGGCTGTTGTTTGCTGCCCTGATCGAAGCCCGCAGCTGCGAGCGGTTCAGGGTACTTTCCGAAAATATCCAGGATGCTTCACTTGCCAAATTCTACCGCGACCTCATGGAAAGCGAAGCCGGGCATTATACCCTCTTCCTGGGTTTTGCCCGGAAATATGCAGTGGGAATAGATGTGGAGCAGCGCTGGAAGGAATGGCTGGAGTATGAAGCATCCGTCATTTCAAACTATGGCAAGAAGGAATCGATCCACGGATAGTAAATGAAGAGGAAAGAGAAACAGAAAAATAAAATAAAATAAAATGCAGACCATGCTCTGGGAGCATCGGGCTATTTCTTTAGTAAATATTTTACTGCGCTGTACGCATTTACAATCCCTCCCGATACACACATGTCTTTCAGCAAGGCCTTGTTTTTCTTTGTTCCCGGCACCTTCACTTTTTTTGAATAAGGGGTTACGGTCATCATCATCACTTCTTTTACTTCCGAAGCCTTCAGTTCTGGGAAGTATGAACGGATTAATGCTGCAACGCCGGTAGTCACAGGCGCTGCCATGCTGGTTCCGCTTTCTGCCACATATTTATTGTTGGGTATGGTTGAATAGATATTCATGCCGGGAGCAAACAGATCGAGCTTTGTTTTTCCATAGTTCGAAAACGTGGCTACCAGGTCTGATCCTTTCTTTCGGTCGTTTGCGCCCACTTCAATCCAGTTGTTTGTTTTTGTGCCGTTGTTGAGTTCGTTCATCGGATAACTGTTTTCGACATCCTTGTTCTTGCTTTCATTGCCGGCCGCATGGATCATCAGTACATCGTGATCGGCGGCATATTGAATCGCCGAGTCGATCTGGGCCTTGTAGGGCGAATAATATTTTCCAAAACTCATGTTGATGACCGTTGCCCCGTTATTTACTGCATAGCGTATGGCATTGGCCACATCTTTGTCGCGCTCATCTCCATCGGGCACGGCACGGATGATCATCAGTTTGATGTGATCGGCCACACCATTTATGCCGATGCCGTTATTGCGGACCGCCCCGATAATACCGGCCACATGTGTTCCGTGAAGGGCGTCGGGGCCCGTTACATCACTGTTGCCATAATAATGCTGGTACGCATTGTCGGGATCATCGCCAACAACGGCTATGCGTATTGAATCGGTGTTGAGCGAATTGTATTTCGAGAGGTTCGAAAGCTGGGTATAACCTTCGCTGATTTCCTTCTCCAGTTCGGCGGGTTTGCCGGTGAGCAGAAGCGCGAGCTTCAGCCCTTTTTTGAATGCTTTCTCCCGGTCGTCGGTTGCTTTGTATTTCTTTACGGCCCTGCGGGTCAGGACCCCGTTGTTGGTCTTTTTTACATTTTCGATCAACGTATTCAGTTCACTGATGACCATGAGTTGCTGATTCGTCTCGTTCTGTTCTTTGATGAATCTTGCTTTTACCTTGGTATATTCACGGTATTCGATCCGTTCTCCGGAAGTAAGACCGGTGGAGTCACGAAGGCCGTATTTCTTTTTGTATTTGTGGTACATGCGTGCCAGCTCGGTGCCTTCGTATTTAATGTTCCCATCCTTCCCTCCCAGGAAATTCCATCCATGTACATCATCTACATAGCCGTTACGATCATCGTCTATTCCATTTCCCGGTATTTCGGCCGTATTGGTCCAGATATTGGCCTGCAGATCTTCGTGCATGATGTCTGTTCCTCCGTCAATCACGGCAACAATCACTTCTTTGCCCGTGCGGCCTTTGAGCAGCTCGTAGGCGCGTTCTACACCGGCCCCATACACCTTGTCGGCTTCGGGGTCCTGGAGTTGCCAGTTGATGTTTGGTTTAACATCCTGGGCAAGGAGCCTGAGCGTGGACATGCAAAGAAGGAGAATAAACGTTTTTTTCATAGCGGTGAATGGTAAGGTCTGGCTAATTTAAGGAAGAAACCCGGGTCTGTTCAGCAGAACTGAACAGAAGGCCAAATACACCAACAGAAGGGGGCAGGAGGGTACGAATGGTAAACGCCGCTTCTAAGGTTGTTCGTAGGCTGCAACCTGGGTTCTCCATTCATCCGGCACGGGTATGGTTTGCATGGTCCGGTAGTTCATGCAGACAATCACGCTTTTTCCGGTAGCTAAAATCGTTTCCGTGCCATTGTTTTCGAGCTTGATGATGCGGTATTCCATCTCAATGCTTTTGGTGCCAATCGTGGAGGTACGGGTGAGTACAACTGTTTTGTCGCCCATCAGGATCGGCTGTTTGTATTCAACACTTGCGCTGGCCAGGATAAACCCTTTTTCTGACCAATCAATAATACCCAATACATCATCCGAATAACTCATCCGGGCGAGTTCAAAATAGGTGAGGTGATTGGCATTGTTTACATGCCCCAGTTTGTCGATATCCTTGAATCGGATCTGGATAGGCGTTCTGTGTTTGAATATGCTCATGAATATAGCTGTATGGCGTTAATGATCGAGTTTTTCGAACACAGAATTGTTACTGATGTATTCGGGGACAATCTGTTTCATTTTAACAACGATGGCCGTGTTTTCCTGTTTGTCGAACAAGTGGATCAGTTGGGAGATGTCGTTTGAGATGATTTCAAAATCATATTCCTTGACCCTGGCGACAAGGATCTGACTGTGATGTGTGGGCACTGTTTTTTCTTTGTCGTTCAACAGTTCTTCGTAGAGTTTTTCTCCCGGCCGAAGCCCTGTAATCTCAATCTGGATGTCTTTATCGAGGGTGAGCCCGCTCAACTTGATCATCTTTTTGGCAAGGTCAATAATTTTTACCGATTTGCCCATATCGAAGATAAAGATCTCGCTGCCTTGTCCCATAGCCCCGGCTTCGAGTACGAGCTGACATGCTTCGGGAATGGTCATGAAGTACCGGGTAATGTCGGGATGGGTGATGGTAACAGGCCCTCCTTTTTCAATTTGTCGTCTGAAACGCGGGATGACAGATCCGTTCGAACCCAGCACATTTCCGAATCGGGTGGTAATGAATTTGGTGGCTGATTTTCTTCCCAGGGCCTGGGCATAGATCTCGGCGATGCGTTTGCTGGCGCCCATCACATTGGTAGGGTTAACGGCTTTGTCGGTGCTGATCATTACAAATTTTTCGACTCCGTACTGAACGGCAAGATCGGCCATGACCTTGGTTCCAAGCACGTTGGTGAAGATCGATTCGGAAGGGTTGTTTTCCATCATCGGTACATGCTTGTAGGCCGCAGCATGAAAAACAACCTGGGGCAGGAAGGTGCGGAAGAGGTTGTTCATCCGGTCGGCATTGCGTATATCGCCTATGACCACTTCAAACCGGCCCTCGCTGAGTGCATCTTTCAGCTCCATCTCCATTTCGTACAAGGGCGATTCGGCCTGATCGAGCAGGATCAGTAAACCGGGGTTATACCGGGCTATCTGTCTGACCAGCTCGCTGCCTATAGATCCGGCAGCGCCGGTGACAAGCACTGTTTTTTGAAAAAGCTGCGAACGGATATTGTCTTCATCCAGACGGATGGGGTCTCGTTCAAGCAGATCTTCAATCTTCACGCTCCGGATCTGATTGAAACTCAGCTCCCCGTTGATCCAGCTGCTGACAGGTGGGACATGAAGTACATGCGTATCATACTGTAAACACAGTTCGATGATATCCTGTTTGCGTAAAGCCGGGAGACGTTGCACCGAGATAATGATCTGGGCCACCTCATTTCCACGAAGGAGTTCCTGAAGCCTGGAAAAAGGATGAATGGTAATTCCTTCGAGCTTGTGGCCGCTCTTCCTGGGGTTGTCGTCGATAAAGGCAAGCACTTTGTATTTCATGCCTCCATCCCGGTCGAGTGTTCGTTTGGTAATGATACCAGCTTCGCCGGCCCCGAAAATGATGACATTGGTTTTTTGCCGGCTGGGGTTCTTCAGTTCAAAATAAAGAGCCTTGAACACAAAGCGCGAACTGAGCATGATAAAGGTGGTGCTCATATACTCGATGACGAGGATGGAGAAAGGGATGACAAACATCCTGCTGCTGTACCAGGTACAGAGATTGGTAAGACAGAGGAAAACCGTTCCAAGCGTAAGCACCGTAAAGATACGTGCCGCATCCTTGGCCCCGGTATACCGAACAATGCCCATATAGGTTTTGCTCAGATAGAAACTAAAAAAACGGCTGGCAATGACATAGGGGAAGACGAGGGCAAAACTATCCGACTCGACTTTGGGGATCCGGGCAAAATTAAAACGAAGGAGGTAGGCAAGCACCATCGAAAAGAAGCAGATGAGCAAATCGATGCACAAAATGATCCAACGGGGCCGGTTGTTTTTGAAAAGCAGTTCCACAAGTGTTAATTCAAGCAAAATTACGAATTCATCTCAAATACTGGGTTAATAATTATCTTTGGAGGAAGAAACAACCTAATTATCAGTTGATTTGTACCTGGTCCTTGCTTTTCCAGAAAAGCTGTAGGTTCTGTTTTTATGTTTGTTGCAGCTGAAGCGGCGCTGAATGTGAAGCTATACGGGCCACCCGCACGTTAACTAAGTGATCATCGTTCCTGAAATTTCAGAATCAGAATTCTAGTTTTCCTGACCATGCCCAAAATCCTGTTTATCGGTTCTCATCGTCCAGGCCGTTCGCCCAGCCAGCGTTTTCGGTTTGAGCAGTATGTTGATTTTTTTAAGGACAATGGTTTTGAATACGATTATTCCTATCTCATCTCCGAGGAAGACGACCGGATGTTTTATCAGCCCGGTAATTTGAGACGGAAGATGTATTTTTTTGTGAAAAGCGTGTTTCTTCGTTTCCGGGATGTCAGACGCATGGATGAGTATGATCTGATCTTTGTGCAACGCGAAGCCTTTATGACCGGTTCGGTATTTTTTGAACGCAGATTCAGCAAATCGCGTGCAAAGGTGGTGTTCGATTTCGACGATGCAATCTGGCACCTGGATGTAAGCGAAGGCAACCGCAAATTCGGATGGCTCAAGAGCCCGGGTAAGACAGCCAATCTGATCGCCCTCTCCGACCTGGTTATTGCCGGCAACAGTTACCTGATGAATTATGCCCGGCAACACACCACTGCCGCAATCCTGATACCGACAACAATCGATACGGATAAATTCAGAAGACCTTCGGCGCTTGTTGTTGCCCCTAAAATCTGCATCGGATGGAGCGGGAGCCATACCACCATCAAACACTTTGAAGATGCGATTCCTTTTTTAAAGGTGCTCAAGATAAAATATGGGGAACGGATTTGTTTCAAAGTAATAGGCGATGCCGCTTACCGGAACGAGGAACTGAGCATCCAGGGTCTTGCCTGGTCTGCCGAAACCGAAGTGGAGGAACTCCAAAGCCTGGATATCGGCATCATGCCCTTGCCCGATGATGAATGGGCAAAAGGTAAATGTGGTTTGAAAGGGCTTTCGTATATGAGCCTGGAGATACCCACTGTCATGTCGCCGGTTGGCGTCAATACCGAAATTATTGCCGATGGCCTGAATGGCTATCTGGCCTCCTCCATTGACGAGTGGACCGAAAAGATTTCCCTGCTCGTGGAGTCGGCCGAATTGAGGCAAAAGCTTGGTGAAGCAGGTAGGAAGACCGTGGTAGAGCGCTATTCGGTGAAGAGCCAGCAAGGGGTTTATCTGGAGGCTTTGAAGAAGTTGTTGAGAACTGATCATCATCCCTCCGCTTAGTTTTCTCATCAAACACAGAGAATAAGGAGAGAACGGGTTTTACAACGTGGCTCTTTCCTGATTCTCGTATACTTTGGGTATAATTTCTACTTTTGCACTCTAATACGATCTGAAACACCATGAGAAACACCGCACTTTCGAAAATACATATTGACCTTGGCGCCAAGATGGTACCCTTTGCCGGTTATAACATGCCTGTATCATACTCAGGCCTGAATGATGAACATCTGACCGTTCGGAGTGCAGTGGGTGTTTTTGATGTGTCGCACATGGGCGAATTTATCCTGAAAGGGCCTCATGCACTTGATCTGATTCAACGCGTGACCTCCAATGATGCATCTGTACTGGTAGATGGCAAGGTGCAATACTCCTGTCTCCCGAACGCTACCGGGGGTATTGTGGATGATCTGTTGGTCTATCGCATCCATGCGGAGACCTATCTTCTGGTTGTAAATGCTTCGAACATAGAGAAAGACTGGAACTGGATCAGCCTGCACAATACGAAAGGGGTCGAGATGAAAAATATCTCGGAAGAAACATCCCTTCTTGCCATCCAGGGCCCGAAAGCCTTGGCAACCTTGCAGAAACTAACCGATGTCACCCTCTCAGACATTCCCTACTATGCCTTTAAAAAAGGCACATTCAATGGTGTTGAAAATGTCCTGATCTCGAATACCGGCTATACCGGAGCAGGAGGATTTGAACTCTATTTCCCAAACGCGGTTGCAGAAAAGATGTGGACATCGATCTTTGAGGCCGGCCATGAATTCGGCATCAAACCAATCGGGCTCGGAGCACGCGATACCCTGCGTCTGGAAATGGGTTTTTGTTTGTACGGAAACGATATTGATGATACAACCTCGCCCATCGAAGCAGGGCTGGGGTGGATTACCAAATTCTCCAAAGAGTTTACAAACAAACCTGTTTTCCTGGAGCAGAAAGAAAAAGGGGTACAGAAAAAACTTATTGGTTTTGAGATGATAGACCGGGGCATCCCACGCCATGATTATGAAATTGTGGATGCTGCCGGCAGCACAATTGGCAAGGTAACATCAGGCACTCAAAGTCCGACTCTGCAAAAAGGTATCGGGATGGGTTATGTACGCTCGGATATGGCCAGGACCGATTCTGAAATTTATATCCGGGTGAGGGAAAAGAGCCTCAAAGCCAAGGTGGTGAAGATTCCTTTTCTGAAAAATTAAGCAGCCGCCAGAAGGCTTGGAGCCTGGAAACAGGCGATTTTGTTTTTGAAAAAACGGTTTATTTAAACAAGGTATAATGAGCGTTCCGGTTGTTCCATCGGGTAAATTGCTTGTGGAGGTATGTCTTTCACCACAGCTGTATGCCTCCTATCACCGCGAGCATTCTATTGTGGTGGTGATTGATATCTTCCGGGCAACATCGGCCATCTGTACCGCTTTTCAGTATGGGGTTGATAAGATGATACCGGTGGCCGGTCTGGAGGAAGCCTCTGCCTACAAGGCAAAAGGCTATCTGGTTGGCGCCGAACGCAACGGAGTAGCCATTGATGGATTCGACTTTGGCAATTCGCCCTTTAGCTATATGAGTGATGCCATACTTGGAAAAACTGTAGTGATCTCAACCACAAACGGAACACAAGCCATCGAAGCGGCGCGACATGCTCACCAGGTTGTGATCGGGTCTTTCCTCAACATGACTGCGCTTTGTTCGTGGCTGAGCAAACAGGAAAAGGATGTCATGCTGTTGTGTTCGGGCTGGAAAAACCGATTTAGTATGGAAGATATGCTCTTTGCGGGCGCTGTGTCAGACCGCCTGAGCCGGGATGAAAAACGGTTTAAACTGGGGGATGCTGCACTTGCAGCCAAATACATGTTCCAGACTGCACAGAAAAACCCGTACCGCCTCTTGCATGGGTCTTCGCACAAAGAACGGCTAAGCGCCCTGGGTTTAAAAGAAGATATTAAGTACTGTCTCTCCCTTGATAAGACAGAGATCATCCCGGTACTTGAAAACGGAAAGCTTACCCGGCTTCTTGTTTGAGCGTATCCGTTTTCTTTTTCAGGATGCCGATCGTGAACGAAGTACAAGCTAATGTGTTTCATTTCAGACTTCCCTGGTCATGAAAAAATGCATGCTCTCCATAATTTTCTTTGGCTGTTTTGTAATACTATGGCCTGTCCAATCTGTTTTTTCCTGGGGCTTTTTTGCGCATAAAAAAATCAACGAAATGGCCGTATTCACATTGCCTCCGCCGATGATCGGATTTTATAAAACCCATATCAATTACCTCATCACTCATGCCGTAGATGCCGACAGACGCCGGTATTCGAATCAGGAAGAGGGTGCCCGTCATTTTTTTGATACAGAATATTACGGGCTGCACCCCTTCGATTCAGTGCCCCGCCGCTGGGATCAGGCTGCGGCAAAATACACCGCCGATACACTAAAGGCGCATGGAATTGTAGCCTGGCATATCGGCCGGATGGTAAAAAAGCTGACTCAGGCTTTCATCGGGCTGAACCTGGATCTCATCCTTCATTATTCAGCCGATCTGGGCCATTATGTGGCCGATGCGCATGTACCGTTGCATACCACCCGGAATTATAACGGACAATTCACCGGTCAGTTGGGCATTCATGCCTTTTGGGAGTCGCGTATTCCTGAATTGAAAGCCGAAAGCTATGACTATCTGACAGGAAGGGCCGTTTATATCAACAACCCGCTTGGGGCTGCCTGGGATGCTGTCAAAGCCAGTTTCAATGCCAAGGATACCGTGTTAGGATTCGAAGCAGAGCTGAACAGCAGATTTCCTTCCGATTTAAAATATGCTTTCGAAGTCAGGGAAAAGAAAATGGTGAGGGTTTATTCCGAAGCCTATACCACCGCTTACAGTGAATTAATGGGCAATCTGGTCGAACGGCGTATGGTTGAATCGGTGCGTTTGTTGGGTTGTTTGTGGTACACCGCCTGGGTCGATGCGGGTCAGCCAGATCTGGCTTTGCTCAGCAATTGCGAGATTTCAGACTCGCTCCTGAAAATGCATGAGCAGGAATTCAAACAAGGGGAAAAGCACACTGAGCGCTCCATACCCGGTCATTCAGACTAATTTTTTTATCTTTCCTCATGCTCTTTGAAGCGGCAGTACACTTTTTTCGAGGAAGGAACTTGGGCGGTTTCAGAAATTGAGGCCGTGCGATTTATCAGTACTTGCCGTGTTTTTAGTCATGTCAGAGACTTGAGTTATTCATCCTTTAGACAAATACATGCTGTCTTCAGAGAAATAGATTCCTTCTCCTGACAGACATACTTTGTCTACAGACAAACATACGCCTCCTATCGACAAATACATTCCTCTTCTTGACAAACATACGCTGTCTACAGACAGACGTACAGACTTCTCCTTCTGACAGACTTACTCGTACTGATTCACGACACACCCTTTGTCTGAAAAGATGCGATCCTCCTTCCCCCGTTTTGTGAGTTTCGTCACATCTTTTGTGATGCTAAGCAGGTAAGCTGCAGGGGCTTTCCATCTATCGATGAAGAGTCTTCCTCTTCTTCCAACTTTTCGAGTCTGGGAATCTGTTCCATAAAGCTGTCCTGGAGAGTCATTCTCTATCTCTTTCACGTCCCGTTCCTCAGGGTTATATCGTTTGGAATAAGCGGTATCTTTGTCAGGCAAAACCAACTACTAATAGATCAGATGGGCTTAAAAGCAGGTGATAAAGTTCGTTTTTTGGATGAAAAGGGCGAAGGGACCATTCTTCGGTTTATAGACAATGCCCAGGTACTCGTACAGATGGATGATGGGTTTGAAATACCCTATCTGTTGGCCAAACTGGTTCCCGCCGTTGCGCCGGCAGCTAAACCGGCGTTCTCAGGCAGCCGATCTGCTGATTACAGTCAGGAGACATACACCGCTGCTGTTTCGGCGGTAAGCCCTTCCTTACAAACAGAAGGGGTTTTCCTGGTCTACCTGCCTGTAAACCAGGAGCAGCCTATGACGGGTACTTTTGGTGTTTTTCTTTTTAATATGTGTTCGTTGCATATTCAGTTTACCGTTTCGTCGCGTCACAATGGGAAATTCAGTTGTGAATATGCCGGGACACTGACCCCGCTTCAAAGTTGTAGAATCAAGGAAATAAAACCCGAGGAGATAGAGCGTTGGTCGGCATTGAGGGTTGATATTCAGTTCTATGGTTATGAGCCCTTTCTGCCCCGCGAACCGGTGAGCCGTTTGCTCAAACAAAAGCCTGCGCGTTTTTACAAAGAAAGTTCTTACAGCGCTTCGGGTCTTACGCCCCAGAAGGCCATCACCATCGATCTTACGCGCAATATGCTGAAAGGTCAGGAGGAAGAATATTTTGAAGAAAAAGACCTCAGCCGCATTGTTTTTGAAAAAGAATCGAAAAACGAAACTCCGCTTTCAAAACAGAGCACGAAAAACAACACGGCCTTTGAGTGGGAAGTAGACCTGCACGCCGAAGAGCTGGTGGATTCACTCCGGGGGTTGAGTAACGGACAAATTGTTGATATTCAGCTGCGTTTTTTTCAAAAGAAACTGGATGAAGGCATTGCTCAAAACATCCGAAAGATTATTTTTATCCATGGCGTCGGGAATGGGCGGCTGAAAGGCGAAATCAGGAAAATACTGGCTACCTACAAAGGGTTCAAAACCCACGATGCATCTTATTCGAGGTATGGAGTAGGGGCTACGGAAGTGATTTTGTGATGAATCATTCCTTTTTATCGAAGTAAATCTTCTGGATATTTTTCTTCCTCCTCCACCAGCGGTCTTGTTTTACGTATTCCTTCTTGATTTCCTGGCTGGGTTTGTGTTTTGAGTGAAGATAGGGGTTATAGGCATCTCTCGGCCCGCGACACGAACCGAGAATCAGAAAAAGTAAACAGGCGGTGATCGCAACCTTTTGCATCCGAGATGAATCTGGGTAAAGTTAGTTTATTTTCACTGCTTCTTTGTGCTTACTCGTTCGGAAAACCACCTGGCATCTGATAAGGGCGCTTATCCGCTTGTTTGTTGCTTGTTTCAGACAGCAGTCGGTAAAGGTTGTAACACAACATGTAATCAAGCCCGTTATAATTGCCTTCAAACCCGTTCTTGCCTTTTTCCTGATTTGGCGGAGTATCATAAAATCTCCCGGACGAACCTGCCCAGCCAGCGGCAGCCCGGTCAGACGGGTTGTGATAAAAAGGGCCTTGAACGGGCGCCTGATCCAGCATCAATCTGGCCTTGCTTGAATCTGCTCCGGGGCCTTCAAACGTTACGGAATCGTGCAGGGTGCAGCAAAGCGCCTCGAAAAAATAATCCCATCCAAACTTATTTTCAGGCCAAAGCTTTAGCTTTTTGGATACGTCATACGAAGCACAGCGGTTGATCCGAAGCACTGTTTTGCTCTTGCTGCCGGCCCCTCTCCACGAATCGCCAATGGGACTAAGCTCTAATCCAAACAACAAATCATCCGGGTGAAGCCGGAGTACCGGTCGGGCATAAATGGCCTTCCAGTAGAAATGCGTAAACCGGGATGTGAAATCTGCATACTCTTTTCCGGTAATCCATTTACCCGCAGCCGCAAAACCATAGGCATTGGGTCTTGCATTGCCGCCTTTGCCATTGCTCAGCCGCACACCGTCGGGAGCATGGAGGGTCCACGCAAGCCCTCCATACGGCGTGTCGCGCATATACGAAAGCAATCTGCCGGCAATTTCTTTGGCAGATTCGCGGAAGGAATAACTGCGCGTAATACCCGTGAGTTCATCTCTGAACTGGGTCATATCAGGCGCTAATTTAACACAGAGCGCCAATCCGATCAGCAGATTGGCTATCTGATCCTGGCTGCAGGTATTGTTGTGGTTATCGGCGGTATCCAATCCGCCCACCACGTTGTTCACCATGCCCCCGATACCCGAACCGGTGTTCACCATTTGTTTGCCCAGGTGTGAATTCAATGCTGTGGTATATCGTTGGCAGAAGTCGGCCGGGATATCGCTTTGAATTATAAATCCATTTCGTTCGTGATGCGCATTTGGAACGCCCCAAAGCGGCTCGGCTTCCTCATCGAGGCGGTTAATGGCCTCCAGGGCGTAGAAGAGCTCGGTAAGGGTGCGCTCGGCGGGTTGTTGTCTATCCGCAAGCAGTCTGTACTCTGTCGAAAGCACGCCGATATAGTAGCCCATGTACACGGGAGCATCGCCAAAATGCAAGGCCGGGCCGTTCCATAAATTACGAATCCCGGCCGGAATGCTTTGTCCTGGTTCTGGCCCTACCACCATAAACGTGTTCACCAGCCGCTGGCGGTAGCTCCAGTATTTGAGGTGGTTCAGATCATCGGTTTGGGCAAACAGGGCTGCGTGTAGACAGAATACAAGAACAAGGAGCGCAGGCATTCGGTTCGGCAGAAATAGAATAGACCTGTACATGCGCGGTAAAGGGGAATAGGTGGGAGGGGAATAAAACAAACAGACCCGCTGATGCGGGCCTGTTTGTTGGTTTTATTTTTTTTCTTTTAACGACTGCATCTTTTCGTATTGCTTTAGAAACTCTTCGATCTGATCGGTTTCGAGACGTTTTGCAATAATTTTTTTGTTTTCATCCAGAATATAGATCACCGGGGTGCTGTAGATATCATACGTGCTTTTGTAGTGTTGATTGTTCAAGGCATCGACCACGTTTATCCAGGGGAGTTTTTTTTCGCGTATGTATTTTCTCCAGGGCCCGAGTTCGGAGATACAGCCAACGGCATACACTTCGAGGTGATAGTTACTGTGTAGTACCCGGTTGTACAACTCAACCAGTTTGGGCGTTTCTTTCTGACAGTGGCCACAATCGGGGTCCCAGAAATAAAGGACGGTGTATTTAGCCTTGATGTTATTGAGCGAATAGGTCTTGAAATCGGGAGTCAACCCTACCGCCGAATCTTCCATGATGAGATTGGGGGCGATCTTGCCGATAAGCGTGGAGTCGAGTTTAGAGGCCCGGTCTACAATTTTTTTGTTTTGTGCTTCATCCACCCACCAGGCCTTTTTTGTTTTGAAGTATTTAAACGCTTCGTGTACAAATACGGCATCAAAACCCATCACCTTCGACGTTTCATAGGTGCCGGTCATATAATAGACACAGAACTTAAAGGTTTCTTTGTTTGGCGTTGCCTTGCTGATGATCAGATCGCCTTCCTTGATGATAGAGTCGGGTATCTGCAAGGTCATGCTTTCCAGATATTGTTTCATTTTGGGGTAATAGATCGGTGTACGAAGCATGCGCTCGTCGGCCATATCAATATTGTCAAAGAAATGAGCCTTGTAGTACCGGTATGCAAACGTGGAATCTTTTTTTCCGTTTGCGAGGAGGGGGGCTTCGGGCACATCCACATCCAAGGTGGCCTTCATGAATTTGGAGGTGAAACTGGTTGGGTGGTCTTTCATAAACCCGGTCATATAGGCTTTTACTTCTCCATCCAGTCCTTTGAGTTTATCCTGGATAATCTTGGCTGAATCTTTATTTGTTTCTTTGATGACCTTGTACCGGTTGTGGCACTGTTCGGCATCTTTTTGCTTGGCTCCCAGCCAGATGAGGTAGTCAAAAAACACCTTGTTCTCGTTCGAACCGCTAACCTTCATGTGTCCGTTAAAATCGAGGGTATCGGTTTCCAGCGAAAAATGCTGCTCGTTTTCCAGGACCAGGAAATCAAACAGTTTACGTTTGTTCATAATGAGCAGATACATGCCCGGATCGAGTTTCTTTTTTCCTTCGTACACAAAAAGGCCGTCTTTATTTGCTTTGGCTGTATCTACACTGTACTGTTTATCGCCGTAATAATAGGCTAACAGACAGGAAGAGTCTTTCAGGCCTTTAATTTTGATCTTAATATCGTACGTAGGGTTTGTGGCCTTCAGCTGCAGGCATGTCACGCTGATAAGCAGAGAGAGCAGGAGGTAGTTCTTTGTTCGCATACGGTCTGATTATAGTTAATTGCAAAAATAGGTAAAACACAGTTTCGTACCAAAAATCAAGCCATTCTATCATCTGGCCGGTGAACCGGAAGCGGGGGGAGGATACTACTTCTTTCTTTCATCTTGGCATTGAGCGAAATAAAAAAGGGAAACTTGCGTTTCCCTTTTTTGAATTTATTCTTCTTTTTTGTTCTTTTTTGGCTTTATTTCTTTGGGTTTTGTAACCCGAACAACGATATCATTTTTTTCCTTGTCAAGATCTACCTCTACAATATCACCTTCGGCTACGGCCGATTTGATGATTTCCTCGGCGAGGGGGTCTTCCACATATTTTTGAATCGCGCGTTTTAACGGACGGGCGCCAAAGTTGGCATCGTATCCTTTTTCGCAGACGAAATCTTTTGCAGCAGGAGTAAGCTTGATGATATAGCCCAGGCTGTGTATGCGTCCGTATAATTTCTCGAGTTCAATATCGATGATTTTGTGGATATCATCCTTGCTCAGTGAATTGAAGAGTACCACATCGTCTATACGGTTCAGGAATTCGGGCGCAAAGGCCTTTTTGAGTGCATTCTCGATCACACCCTTGGTGTTTTCCTCGACATTGTCTTTCTTGGCCGTGGTACCAAAACCAACTCCCTGGCCAAAATCTTTCAGCTGACGTGAACCGATGTTCGAGGTCATGATGATGATGGTGTTTTTGAAGTCGATCTTACGTCCAAGGCTGTCGGTGAGCTGCCCGTCGTCGAGCACCTGCAGCAAGAGGTTGAACACATCGGGGTGGGCTTTTTCGATTTCGTCGAGGAGGATAACAGAGTAGGGTTTACGTCTGACCTTTTCGGTAAGCTGTCCTCCCTCTTCGTATCCTACATAACCGGGAGGAGCGCCAATGAGGCGGGTCACGGCAAATTTCTCCATGTATTCGCTCATGTCGATGCGGATCAGGGCATCGGTGTTATCAAACAGGTTGCTGGAAAGGAGCTTGGCAAGTTGTGTTTTTCCGACCCCGGTAGGACCCAGAAAGATAAAGCTTCCGATAGGTTTGTTGGGGTCTTTCAATCCGGCCCGGTTGCGTTGAATGGCTTTTACCACCTTTTTCACAGCCTCATCCTGACCGATGACCTTGCCCATCAGATCACTGGCCATATTCACCAGCTTGCTGCCTTCGTTCTGGGCGATACGCTGAACCGGTACGCCGGTCATCATGGCCACGACTTCGGCCACATTGTCTTCGCTTACGGTTTCTTTGTGTGTCTTGGTTTCTTCTTCCCAGGCTTTCTTTGCCACTTCGAGCTGTTCCAAAAGTTGTCGTTCGGTGTCTCTCAGCCGTGCCGCTTCCTCATACTTCTGTGAACGCACCACCTTGTTTTTTTCTTCCTTGATTTCCTCTATTTTCTTTTCGATTTCGAGGATATTTTTAGGGACCTTGATGTTGTTGATGTGTACACGCGAACCGGCTTCATCGAGTGCGTCGATCGCCTTATCGGGCAGATGTCTGTCGGTTATGTACCGGCTGGTTAAGGTTACGCAGGCCTTGATGGCATCGTCTGTATAGATGACATTGTGGTGGTCTTCGTATTTTGATTTAATGTTCTGGAGGATCTGAATTGTTTCATCGGGGGTGGCCGGTTCAACAATTACTTTTTGGAAACGGCGTTCGAGGGCCCCGTCCTTTTCGATGTACTGACGGTATTCATCCAGGGTGGTGGCGCCGATACATTGTATTTCGCCGCGGGCGAGGGCTGGTTTGAACATGTTGGATGCATCCAAGGAACCCGAAGCTCCGCCGGCGCCGATGATGGTATGGATTTCATCAATAAAAAGGATGACATCGGGCGATTTTTCGAGCTCGTTCATCACTGCTTTCATGCGTTCTTCGAACTGGCCACGGTATTTGGTTCCGGCTACAAGAGAAGCCAGATCGAGCGTGACTACGCGTTTGTTGAACAAAACACGGGATACTTTTTTCTGGGTGATGCGCAGGGCAAGACCTTCGGCGATGGCTGATTTACCCACACCGGGTTCGCCGATGAGGATAGGGTTGTTTTTCTTGCGTCGGGACAGGATCTGTGACACGCGTTCAATTTCTTTTTCGCGGCCTACAATCGGGTCAAGTTTACCGTCTTCGGCAGCTTTTGTAAGATCACGACCGAAGTTATCGAGAACAGGGGTTTTAGACTTGGAGTCGGAAATCTTTTTTGTTCCGCTTCCAAAAGCCCCTCCGTCGTCTTCATTTTCATCATCGGCCGGGTTTTGTGGAAACTCGGCTCTGGGATCTGCATTCATCATTTCAAGTTCGTTTTTTATGGTTTCGTAATCGATGTTGAATTTGTGTAAGGCTTTGGTTGCTATACTGTCTTCGTCTTTCAGGATGGAGAGGAGCAGGTGCTCTGTTCCGATCATGGCGCTTTTAAAAATCTTGGCTTCGAGGTAGGTGATCTTCAGCGCTTTTTCGGCCTGTTTCACCAGGGGGATGTTCCCGAGGGCCACATTTACCTTTTTGTTCCCCAAACCCGTGAGTGTTTCTACTTCTTTACGGAGATCCTGTAGGTTGATAGTCAGGGCTTTCATGATTTTGATAGCCATGCCTTCCCCTTCGCGGATGATGCCCAACAGCAGATGTTCGGTTCCGATATAATCGTGACCAAGACGTAACGCTTCTTCACGGCTGAATGTGATCACGTCTTTAACCCTGGGGGAGAATTTCGCTTCCATAATGAGAGTGTTTGAGCATTTCGGTTAAATGTCTGCAAGACCGTAATATCTCTGAAAATTACATATTTCCGGCAGCATTGCAAAATTACTGGATATTAATCTCGTCATCCTTCGGGGCGGTGCTTTTTTTCCACCTGAAAATGTTAATAATTAATGAGGAAAAGCCATGCAGGTTTGAGTCGATATTAAGTACCTTCGGTCGCCTTAAACAAAGCAGATACACATCTGTATACGCGAAAACGGTTGCAGGGTTGTGAATGTAGCTGAATCCAGGCTGTTTCCTGTACCCAACCCAATCATCGTACCAAGTATCCACAAGAGATCAACTAAATGACAATATGGCTGAAGGAGAAAAAATAATTCCGATTAACATCGAAGACGAGATGAAGACATCCTACATCGATTATGCGATGTCGGTCATTGTGTCGCGTGCCCTGCCCGATGTCAGGGACGGTCTTAAGCCTGTTCACCGCCGCGTTCTCTTCGGAATGCTCGATCTGGGGGTCATGTCAAACCGCCCCTATAAAAAATCGGCGAGGATCGTTGGAGAGGTACTGGGTAAATATCACCCCCATGGCGATACGTCGGTATATGATGCCATGGTGCGTATGGCCCAGGAATGGAGCCTTCGTTATCCGCTGGTAGACGGACAGGGAAATTTCGGGTCGGTTGACGGAGATCCTCCGGCTGCCATGCGTTATACCGAAGCCCGTCTGAGAAAGATTGCCGAGGAGATGCTGGGCGATATCGATAAAAATACGGTCGATTTCCGCCCAAATTTTGATGATTCGCTCGAAGAACCCACCGTGCTCCCAACCCGCATCCCCAATCTGCTTATCAATGGGGCTTCCGGTATTGCAGTAGGGATGGCAACCAACATGCCTCCCCATAACCTGAGCGAGGTGATTGATGCCTGCCACGCGTATATAGATAATAAGGACATTGATATTGCCGGACTGATGCAGTTTGTGAAAGCCCCAGATTTCCCGACCGGAGGCATTATTTATGGCTATCAGGGAGTAAAAGATGCCTTTGAAACCGGACGCGGACGGATTGTCATGCGTTCGAAAACCAATATCGAGATTCACGACAACCGCGAACGACTCATTGTCACCGAAATTCCCTACATGGTGAACAAGGCACAGATGATCGAAAACACCGCAGCCCTTATCAATGAAAAAAAGATTGAAGGGATCAGCGCCCTGCGTGATGAAAGCGACCGCGACGGCATGCGTATCGTCTACGAAATAAAGAAAGATGCCATCACCAACGTGGTCTTGAACAACCTGTTCAAATACACCGCGCTTCAGACCTCGTTCAGCGTCAATAATATTGCCCTTGTTGCCGGCCGGCCGGTGATGCTTAATCTCAAGACCCTGCTCTCAAACTTTATCGAGTTCAGACATGAAGTCGTGGTAAGACGCACCAAATTCGAACTCGAACAAGCCCAAAAAAGAGCACATATCTTACAGGGCTATCTGATTGCCCTCGATAACCTGGATGAGGTCATTAAACTCATCCGCGAATCGAAGACCCCGGGCGAAGCCCAGGATGAACTCATCAAACGTTTCGGTTTGAGCGAGATCCAGGCCAAGGCCATCCTCGAAATGAGGTTGCGTGTATTGACAGGACTCGAGCGCGACAAGATCAAGGCTGAATACGATGAACTGATGAAACTCATCACCCACCTCAATGAAGTATTGGGCAGTGAAACACTCCGGATGGGCATTATTAAGGAAGAGCTGAAAGAAGTAAAGGAAAAATATGGGGATGGACGCAAAACAGTGATTGAATACGCTGCCGGAGATTTTCGTATGGAAGATATCATTGCCGATGAGGAAGTGGTCATCACCATTTCGCACATGGGCTATATCAAACGCACTCCGCTTACCGAATACCGTACGCAAAACCGGGGCGGGAAGGGATCGAAAGGTTCGACTACAAGGGAGGAAGATTTCCTCGAACACCTGTTTGTGGCCTCAAACCACAATTACCTGCTGTTTTTCACCGAACAGGGACGTTGTTTCTGGATGCGTGCCTATGAAATACCCGAAGGAAACAAGGCCAGCAAAGGCCGTGCGATCCAAAACCTCATCAATATTCCACAGGATGATAAGGTAAAGGCCTATATTAATGTAAAGAACCTGACCGATGAAGAGTATACGAAGAACAACTTCATTATCATGTGTACCAAGAACGGGATTATCAAGAAAACCAGTCTGGAAGCCTATTCACGTCCACGAACCAACGGTATCAATGCCATTACCGTAAGAGATGGTGATACACTGCTTGAAGCCCGCCTGACATCTGGCAAATGCGAAATCATGCTGGCATCCAAACTCGGAAAAGTGGTAAGGTTTAATGAAGAAAAGGTACGCCCCATGGGCAGAAATGCCTCGGGTGTACGAGGGATCAATCTGGATGATGAGGGAGGAACCAATAATGAGGTCATTGGGATGATCACCATCGAGAACCCTCAGACCAATGTATTGGTGGTTTCAGAAAAGGGTTTTGGAAAACGCTCCGATATCGAGGAATACCGGGTCACAAACCGGGGTGGTAAAGGTGTCAAAACCCTGAATGTAACCGAGAAAACAGGTAGTCTGATTGCCATCAAGGATGTGGACGATAACGACGATCTGATGATCATTACCAAGTCGGGAATCATCATCCGTCTGGCGGTTAGCGATTTGCGTGTGATCGGAAGAGCCACTCAGGGCGTTCGGCTGATCAATCTCAGCGACACCGATGAAATAGCCTCGGTGGCCAAAGTGAATGTAGATCCCGAAGAACGCAAAGCGGCCGAAGCGCTTGAAAATGGCGCCGCCGAAGGAAGCAGCGAAACCCCAGGATCAGAAACAGACACGACCACCGAAACCGGTGCAACACCCGAACCAGAGAACTAATATGAACCGACCGTTATAAACACGAATACATCTATGAAAAAACAATTCAGCGTACTGGCACTGATCGTCCTGAGCACAGGAGTTCTCACAGCCCAGTCAAGTAAACGCACCACCGCCATCAATGCTTTAAACGATTATAAGCAGTACAAGGAGTTGGATGCATTGGCAAAAGCAAAACTGAATATCGATGCAGCAGCGCAACATCCAGAAACCGGGGTGGAAGCCAAAACCTGGAAAATACGCGGCGATATCTATCTTACCTCCTATGAACACCTGCACCAGGTGGAGGATGAGAAACAAAAGGATGAAAAGGATGTCAACAAACGAAGTATGGTGTCGTACGAAAATGCCCCGCTCCCGGATCTGCAAACTGCCTACGAATCGTTTGTCAAAGCAAAGGGGTATGACAAAAAAGCCATTTATACCGATGATATCAATAAGAGCCTTTATCTGATTGAGGTTCATTATGATAACAAAGGCAGAGCTGATTACAATTTCAAGAAAACAGCCGATGCTGCTATAGCGCTTGAAACGGCTTATGAAATCTCGAATGTGTTGGGAAAACCAGATACCTCTGTTCTCAATAATGCAGCCCTGGCCTACCGTGTCGGGGGCGATCTTCCGAAGGCAAAAACGGCTTATCAAAAATTGGTGGATATGGGGTATGGTCAGGGAAAAACCGTTTCGATCCTTGCCACCTTACTCATTAATGATAAGGATACAGCCGCTGCCAGCATCTTACTTTCGAAAGGAAGGGCTAAATATCCGAACGATATGGATCTGCTTACCACCGAAACCAACCTCTTCCTGATGGCTCATAAAAACCAGGAAGCCCTCGCCAACCTCAAAAAGGTAATCGAAAAGAACCCCAACGATGCCCAGCTGAACCTGGTAGTTGCCAGCGTGTTCGACAACCTGGCAAACCCAAAGGATGAAAAAGGCGCTGATCTGCCTCAGCCGGCTGACTATGCCTCGTATTTCAGTCAGAGCGAGAGCTATTACAAAAAGGCGATAGAGCTCAAACCAGAGTATTTTGATGCATTGTATAACTTGGGTGTGCTCTATAATAACCAGGCCGTTAAGATCTATAGCAAGGCAAATACCATCAAGGATGCCGCTGCATCGGCAAAAGAAGGAAAAAAGGCCGATGATATTTTCAGATTGGCGCTACCTTACCTCGAAAAGGCACATGCTATTAACCCCAAAGACAGAAGCACCATGATTTCGCTGAAACAGTTATATGCAAAGACTGAACAGACAGATAAATACGAGAAGATCAAAGCCGAACTCAATGCGCAATAATTCAATCGGGTAAGCCGACAGTTGCCCGGGACCAACGCAATTGTTTTCGTGAATCAAGGCTTTAGTGTTAAAAAGAGGGACATACGTTGTCCCTCTTTTTGTTTGTGCGCCCGGCATGGGCGATGACTCTCGGGTGTAAGTCCCGAACACACTGGGTAGCAGGAAGTGTTAGCAGATGACAAGGGTGGCTTTGGTGAGAAGGAATCTAAAGGAAGTCAAAGTCTCCTGATATTCATCCAACAGCACCGTAGACCAAGCTTGATGATTGCTATCCGGAAATTGCCGGTAATCAAATACCGGCTGTGGAAGGAAGAATGTGTACGGTTGCAGCTGATTTGTGTACGATGGAAAATGATTTAGGCGCCAAAACAGTTGACTTCATCGGAAAGTCAGCTAAAATCGCTTCGATGTCAATTGAAATCGGTACGATGTAAAATGAAATACAGTGTATGTAAAATGATCTTGAAACGATGGAAGATGAAATCGTTACAATATCAATTGACATCGGTGCGATGGAAAATGAAAGAGGTGCAAGGGAAGAAGAAACCGGCATAGATCATTTGACCTTGTTGCGATGGAAAGTGAAACAGGAACGATTTCATTTTCTATGGGTACGATGGAAAGTGAAATACAAACAGGTGCACCTTACATTGATGCCATGGAAAGTGAAAACGGTACGATTTCAATTTCAACAGGTATCCTGGAATAGGAAACAGTTGCTATGGAAATTGCAATCGTACAAAATAGTTCAGAAAGCGTAAAAAACAGGATATCCTCCTTGCTCTCTGTCATAAATAGGGTTCACTCAAACACCTACAACCATCACCCAATCAACACATAATGTCTCATTTTTATCATTGAGATGCAAGACTAAATACCGTTTCCACTCAAAACCCTTGCACCAAGCAGAACGTGGACGAACGTTGTGTTCAAAGGAATTTTTAAGTTACTTTTTGCTTGCCCAAAAAGTAACGCAAAAAAGGCCCCACGCGGACCAACTTCAAGATGGCTTTTCAGCACAGGCCACCGCTTCTCGCCAGCCATCTTGAAGTTCGCACTCCGCGTGGACTCCCCAGCGCACAGGGCGATTCGTCCCCCAATAGTTTGTCGATTTTTTGAGTGAACCCTAAATACGAGAACCAGGTTTTAAAGACAACAGGGCCGGGGGGGAGGAATAACGAAGCCAGGGAAAAAATACGGTTGGCGTCCTGCTTCTAATGAGTACCTAACCGGGTTCTTACCAGCCTCTAACTTTTTTTTGCTTTTCCGATTTCTAATGAAAAAATAATTGCGCAGTATTTCACCTGAGCTGAGATTTAGCTTCATGGCTGCGCTGTGCTTTTTTTAGAAACGCTGTACTGCCTGTGAATAAAGGGCTTTGTGCTTTTGTCGTTTTTTTTGTGGGTTGCGGTGTCTGCGCCGGAATGGTGTGTCGCCGATCCGGGTTCGGCGAAAGCAGGTTTGATGGCATATTAATTGAGCCGTTGTTTTCACGCATTATTCATCCTTAAAACAACATCCTATGAAGAAGCTACACACATACAGCGCTGTGCGGTTAACCGCCTTGTTCGCAATCCTGCTTATGCTTATGCAAAGCTGCACTACCATACATCCGGGTGAAATAGGGATGAAGGTTGTCAGTGGCAAACTCAAACCCGATAATTATGCATCGGGCCGTCATGCGGTGGGGTTTGGCATTCATTATGTGAAATTCAGTACGCGCATCAAAGAGCTGTCGGTTAAAATGGTGCTTCCAACCAAGGAAGGCATGGAGTCGAAGGCCGACATCACGATGCTCTATCACCTCAAACCGGCCCAGATTCATGAAATATACCTCACGTTGGGTCTTAACTTCGAAAAAGAAATCCTGCTGAATAACCTCGAGGCCACTGCACGCGAAACGTGTCTGAACTACCGCGCGATGGATCTGATGGTACAACGCGACTCGCTCGAAAAATCGATCTTCGACAATATGACGCTTGATATCGGGCATTATGGTTTTGTCATCGATCAGGTGCTTGTGCGCGACATTGATGTGCCCGACGAGATAGACCGTGCCATTGAACGCAAGGTATTGTCTGAACAGCAAGCCAAACAACAGGAAGTGGATATCCTCATCCAGAAACGCATTACCGAGTCGACGATCGAAAAACAGCGTAAGGAAATGGATTTTGCCTTCGAAAAACAGCGAAAAGAGAAAGAATCCGACATCCAGCTTGAACGGCTGCAGGAAGATTATTCGCTCGAGAAACAGAAAAAGGAAGCAGAACGGAGCGTCATCGAAGCCCAGGCATTGAAGAAAGCACAAGAGCTTACCAACTCCACCATCACCGAATTGCTTATTAAATACAAGGCCGTGGAAGCGATGCGGGCCCTGGCCGATTCGCCGAACGCAAAGCTCATTATTACCGATGGGAAAACCCCGATTACGCTAAAGGAACCGATGAAGTAGGGGTGGGGTGGCAAGCTAAGGCTGAAGAATCGGTGTTGTCAAACGGCCACCTCCCGGGAACTCAGCATTGTTTTGAAACATGCGTTTATTTCAGCTCCAGGATCCGGATGATTTCGCTCACCCCATCCATCATGCCCATCCCATAATCGCCGTCCTTGAATGCAGGGATCATATACTGGTCAACTATTTTCTGGCACAAGGCATCGTTTAACTTTTGTTCTATGCCCAGCCCGGTGGTGATGCGTACTTCGCGCAGGGCTTTACTGAAGATAATGGTCACGCCGTTGTTCTTGCCTTTTTCGCCCACGCCCCAGGCATTGGAGAGGTCGCTTGTGAATTCGGCCAGGGCGGTGTAAGGTGAAATACTGGAGATGGTGACGATGGCAATCTGGTTTGAGGTCTTTTTGTTGTGATCAAGGATGAGGTTGGTGAGTTTTACTTCGGTTGCGCTGTCGATGATGTCTTCGAAATCATTCACCCAGCCAATGGCCTGAGGGAAGACAACAGAATCGGGTTTAGCATGGCTTATGCCGGTTTTGGCATCGGCGCCGGTTTGTGCAGAAAGCCCGGTAGAAGCAAGAAAAGCGAGGATGATGAAGGGTAAGACTTTGAGAAAAAAGGTCTGAGTGAAACGTGGTTTCATGGGGTCTTGTATTAGTAAAATGATCGTGTAAATGTAGCTAAATAAAGCTGATCTCGTTTCTCAAAACAGGCCTGGTTTTGTTTGGTTTTTAAAAACGGAGGCTTAGTTGCAGGGTAGCCTCGGTACGGTGAGATGAATTGATTTCCTGCAAAGAATGGGGGCTGATCACATTCCTGTCGTCAAAATAAATCCTTGCCACCGACACCCAAAGCAAGAGTGGTTTACAAGCCCTGTAACCAAGAAGCGCTTGTATCCTTGAACCTTTTCCGGAAAATGCAGGGATTGAGAAGTTGCCAGGTACCGTGTTTTCGAATGCGTAGATCCGGGTATTGGCCGAAGGCGTATCGAACAAGCTGTAAGATACGCAAACAGCAAAGGGGTTTTTAGGGCTTTGAATACGGATGAATTGGCTGATGAGAAAGCCAGTCTCCGTTTGCCCGGCACTATCTGTCATGATTACGGCTTCTATCCGGCTCCGGAGCATAAGCCATGAATAAATGCTGGAACTTAGGTTGATGCGGTAATTGGTTTGCAGGTACGTGAGCGGTGAGCTGATCTCCCCGGGGGCTGAACCAAGAGGTGGGTCCTGAAATTTCTGACGGGAGCGAACATGGAGATAGATCGCTGTTTTCCTGGAGAGGTTGAATGAATACTTGGCAAAACAGTCAAAGCCTTTTGACGGAGCATCAATACGGTATTTGAGCCAGGGAAAGGAAAAAAGATCGGCATAGGCCGAGAGGGACGAACGGGGGCCCGGGTTCAAAACAAAACCGAGGTAAGCGCCTTGTTCGTTGTTTGTCTTACCTCCTTCTGAAAATGCATTCGCCAAGAAGGCGTTGTAATTTCGTTGGTAGTTTCGGTATAACAGGGCCAGGCTGAGACGAGGCGCTGCGGCTATCTGAATGCCCTGAAGCAGGGCGTATGCCGGTGCGGTAAGGCGGGAGTTCTGTTCGAAGCTCCAGGCTGCTTCTCCGAACAGATGGATATTTTGCCAAACCAGGCTGTAATCAGACCCCAGATTCGTACTCGTCTTGCCCCTGAATTCAAAAGCGTTGTAAGGTTTGAAACGGGGCTCGACGGAGGCGCTGAACAAGGTGCTGAGCGCGGTCAGCCCGATCTGATACAGACGTTTGTTGAACGCAAGATGGGTGCCGGCCAGGGTACGGGTGATCCTGTTTTTCATTGCGGCCTCGGCCAGAGTGGCGTGTACCCCATTGCTGCGAAGAGAACGTACCTCCGGCTGACTGCCGTTGGCAAGCGTGTCGGTTACACGGGCATCCTCCTTTTGATGGGCATAGAAAAAAGTGGATTCGACCAGACCTGTGCGCAGACAGAGACCAACCCCCTGCAGGAAGTTTGTTTTGTCGGAGGCCGTGTATTCGCGCAGGCCAGAGCTTGTTTTGGAGATCAGGCAAGCATCAGCTGTTTTTGAGAAAGCTATTCCTGACCAGGCTACCAGTCCCTGACCGATGGACAGGGAGTAATTACCAACTACAAGTGATTTCAGGCGGCCTCTGTTGTGTATGCCGAAAAAGGGAGAATAGAAATCAAAGCCCTGTTTTTCAATCCCCCTGAAGAATTGTTCTCCGGGGTCTTTTCTGGCCAGAAAACCCCAGTGGATGCTATTCTGCCAAGTGTAGGTATAGCGCAACTTGAGTCCGGCAGGGCTGCCCAGATACCGTTCACGGTTAGTTTGGGGGCCTGGAGGAAGGGGAGAAAATCCTTTTTGAGGTTCAAGCACCCGATCGCAGGTGAGGCTGAGTTGTTGATTCGATTCATGGATGAGGCTGCGAAGGCTCAGACTCGGTTTATCCGGTGATCTGTTCAGGGAGATATAGGGCCTGATACGGCGTATGGTACCCACATCAAAACCATCTACAGCCTGCAGTTCGTAGAGGCTGATGAGTTTCCCGTGCTCGTGGATGTAATCCAGAAGATGCACAATCTGGATCGGGTTGAAAAGACCCGATTCTGCCAACGCTTCCCTGGAGGCGGTGTTTATACCGAGGGGATGCTGAAGGAACGCAGTGAATGGATCGGTGAGGGGAGAATAATCGGCATTCGCTGCCCCTGTGTTTTGGCTATTCAGTTCGATGTTTTCCTGCATTTCTTCACTGAGTGGGGGTTCCGGATAAAGGGGCGATCTTTTTGTTGAATCCTCCTGTGCCTGGTATCTTAATACAGGGAGGAAAAGAATCAGCAACAGTAAGAAACAGGGATGGGCAAGCGTATTGGGCTTTACTCTACGACGAGCTCGTCGGCCCAGGCTTCCGCAAGCATGCGTTTGATTTGAAGATCCGGTAATTGCTGACTCTGACATGTGCTGATTTGTATTCAGAAGATAAAACCGATGCCAATACCCGGTGTAAAGCCCAGTACAGGATGCCAGGTAGAAGAGAAGTCGAGTTTGAGTTTATTGATTTGGTAACCAGCACCCAGACAGTAAGTCCACGGGCCCGCCGAGATACCGGTTCTCACAAACAAGCCTGTTGCCGGCTTGTACTCCAGGCCAAATTTAAATGCAGGTGGAAAGTAGGTCTCTTTTTGAGCTTCTGCGGTCAACAAAACACTGGACGAAGCTTCATAAGCCATGCCCAGACTCATCGAAACGGGAAGAGATGCTGCCGAATATCCTGTGAACTGCGCCCGTGTAGGGTTGATTACATGTGCTCCAACCATCAGCGTCTTTGTGAGCATGGCTTGAAAGCCTATATCACCGTCAAGTGCGTAGGAGGAACCATACCCGCCGGCAATGACAACACCCCAGGCATCAAGCTGCACACCTGCAGAAAAGCGAGGGCCAAGCCTGAGTGCAAAGGAAAGCCCTGTTTTGTTTTCTTGATAATATTCGGTCCCAACCGAAGAAAGAAACAGGCCCCAACCGCCCCCTTTCGAAGGCAATGCAGCAGCAATACCGGCTTGTCCGATCTCTGAAAGCAGGAAGGGCGTGTTGTAGCTGACATCCAGTTCTGCATGTTTGAGGAAAGCCAGCCCTGCCGGATTATTGCAGGTGCACCAGGCATCCTGCAGGCACACCGATGCATCCGCCATGGCCGAAGCCCGGGCTCCTCCGGGCTGTATGTCATTGCCAGAGAAAACAGTTGCTGGCATCGTCAACCAAAGGGTAAAAAACAGATGGCCCAGGCGCCGTACAAAGGTCGTGCGGACAAAGATAACAACGGTTGTGCCTTGCGTCTTTTCCATCTGGATCCAGATAAGAAATCTGTTTTTCTAAACATCTCAACCATTCAAATACAGAGGCACGAAATAAAGAGTCTGGATCAACAGATGCAAATCAATTTGCGCTCCATTTTATAGACCCGGAATGGGATAGATGTAAAACAGAGGCCAGAACGGTGATATTCGGAGCCACCAATTTTACATGTTTAGCTTCAGTTTTTATGCGCTCAACCTCAAAAAAAACCTGATTGCCGAAAATACAAGACAGCTGATTGATTCATGGCTATATTTGTGTATTGCTTTTAACAAATATTTTATAGGTTATTCAAAATATCTGCACACATAATTATCCTAAGCAGGAGCTTGCTTTCAGGAATAGACTTGAAATTAAACGGATTATGTAAATAGTGTGTTAATCTGACCTGTTTCTCAGACAGCAGGGAGAAGAATAAAAAGGAGATAAACTCTTATCAGTTGACCAATGAACCGAATTAAGGAAATACTCAAAAACCAGGGAAGAAGTCAGGGGTGGCTTGCCAAACAAATCGGACGAAGTTATGTTGTCACTACCAACTATTGTAACAACAAAACCCAACCCAGTATCTCTGTGCTTCGAAAGATGGCCTCCGCGCTTGGAGTGGATGTACGAGAACTGCTGATTTCAACGAAGGTGTTAGAGGAAGAGCATTGAATCTGGCTATAAGGCCACCGTATTACGAACCTGAATTCAGTTTGAGTAAACGAATGACGAAGGAGGCGAGTAACTTGCCGGTAGAAGTTTGACTGAAGAAATAATCAGATCGCATTAAATACTTTTCTCAATCTGTATTTAGTCCTGGCCTTTAAAAAATGCAGTTCTGATCTTTAAAAAAAATTACTCCACACGATACTCAAATTTATGGGTTTTTAATTCCTCATTTGCTTTTAGGATTTTTTTCTTGAGCCCTTCTTTGAAGGCAATGACTTTTCGAAGCAGTTTGTCATCACCTGTAGCCAGAATTTGTACACTGAGGATACCCGCATTTTGTCCACCGTCAAGTCCGACGGTAGCAACCGGAATACCAGGGGGCATTTGGACTATCGAAAGCAAGGAATCCCAGCCATCTATTGAGATGCTTGATCTGCAAGGAACTCCGATAACAGGTATGGGCGTTAATGCCGCAACCACACCCGGCAGATGTGCTGCTCCACCAGCACCGGCTATGACTACCCGGATACCGCGTTCATGAGCTTTTCGTGCAAAATCCATGACGGCTTCCGGAACCCGGTGAGCAGAAAGGGCATTGATCTCAAAAGGAATCTGAAAGTGATCCAATATTTTAGCGGCTTCCTGCATCACCGGCATATCCGATGTGCTGCCCATAATAATGCTGACGAGAGGTTTCATTGGCTGTTGAGGCTTCAAATGATTTGGGAGACAAATATAGCACTAATTCTTGCCCGTCAATGGAAGTCCTGCATCCTTTGAGCCTGGCACCTTTCAGCGCATGGCCCCGGATAGGGTATGCCGATACCCTGCCCAATAGACAGGTAACAGATAAATAAGTGATAACGAGCGGGAAAGATGATGCATTTTACCTAGATTTGGGCCCTCAAAACCTATGAAAAGAATCGAGATCAACCAAAAGCCCTTCCGGCTTTATATCCGTGCTGAAGAAATTAAAATAGCGATCGCGCAAATCGCATCCCGGATGAATGTCGATCTGGCCGACAAAAAGCCATTGTTCCTGGCTGTATTGAACGGCTCTTTTATCTTTGCTGCTGATTTGATGCGGGAGTTGAAAATGGAATGCGAAATTTCGTTTGTCAAGCTGAGCTCATACCAGGGTACTACAACAACAGGAAAAGTGAAGGAACTGATTGGCCTGGACAGGGATATAACCGGGCGGACCGTTGTCGTAATCGAAGATATTGTGGATACCGGCATTACACTCGAAACGCTGTACAAACAACTCAACGAAAGAGGTGCAGGCCGGATTCAGACCGCAACCCTGCTCTTTAAACCGGCAGCCTATACCAAGAAAATGGAGGTTGATTATGTGGCCATCGAAGTGCCCAACAATTTCCTGGTCGGATACGGTCTTGATTTCGATGGATTAGGAAGGAATCTGGGGGATATTTACACGGCAGAGTGATTTTTTTACCCGAAAATTATTTAATATTGTAGCTCAAAATCAGCTTGGTAAGAGGTCTATGGTTCCCGGCAAATTCCGAGACAGATCGGGTCGGGCAGTACAACATCAAACAATAAATACACCCCCACACATGTTAAACATTGTTTTATTTGGTCCTCCCGGTGCAGGCAAGGGAACTCAATCTAAAAAGCTGATTGACAAATACCACTTGGTACATCTCTCAACCGGTGATATTCTAAGAGGGGAAGTGGAACAAGGCACGTACCTCGGTCTTGAAGCAAAGCAGCTGATGGATCAAGGGATCCTGGTTCCTGATCATATTGTGATCGGAATGATACGCAGCAAGCTGGATTATAATAAACATGCCAACGGTTTCATTTTCGACGGCTTTCCACGGACCACCGCACAAGCAGAGGCGCTCGACAAACTTCTGTCTGAACGAAATACCTCCATCAACATGATGTTGGCCCTGGAAGTGGAAAAAGAAGAATTGCTGAAACGACTCGTTGGCCGCGCAAGCGAATCTGACCGTGCAGACGATAAAGACCCCGCCGTGCATCAAAAACGGATCGAAGTCTATAATAAGGAAACGGCACCCCTCAAAGAGTATTATGCAGCACAGGGTAAATATTACTCCGTATATGGAGTAGGGAGTGTAGATGAGATCTTCGACGAACTTTGCAGTGTGATCGATATGAGCCAGGGTGCAACACATGCATCGCACGCCATGGTTGATGATTACCCGCGTCATTACAACCCGGTTGTTATCCCTGCCGATTCGCCTGAAGAAGCGAAACAGCGTAAGGTGGCTGCAGAAAAGGTCATCAAATCTACCCTTTCTGCACGTTCCGTTGAAGCAGTAGTGACGAAGAAAAATGTAACCAGGACTCCCGAAAAGAAAGTTGTTCAGGTAAAACCAGCTGTCAGTTCAGGTTCAAAATCTACCCTTATTTCTAAACCAAAGCCGGTTAAGAAGAAAGCCGTAACACCTCCAAAGGCCTCTGCTAAGAAAAAGGTTGCCAAAAAGGCTCCCGTGAAAGCCAAGAAAGCGGCTCCGAAGAAGGCTATCACTAAAAAGATTATACCAAAGAAAAGCGCTGCTAAAAAGGTAGTTCTCAAGAAAGCAAAAACTCCTGTTAAGTCAGTTAAGAAACCGGTATCTGCTCCTGGCAAAAAGGCGGCAAAGAAAAAATCAAAAAGATAAGCCGGGAGCTGTCTGAACCATTTAGCCTATTCACAACACAAGTAACCCCGGCCGATGAGTCGGGGTTACTATTTTTTAGAACCAAACCAAAACGTGGATTCAAACTTTGTTGATTATGTAAAGATCTGTTGCCGTTCGGGCGATGGAGGGGCCGGCTCCGTGCACCTGCACCGTAGCAAGCTGACTGCAACCGGGGGGGCCTGATGGAGGTAACGGAGGACGGGGAGGACATATTATTCTGCGCGGGAATAAACAGTTCTGGACCCTCATTCACTTAAAATACCGCAAACATGTGCTCGGCACTGATGGGGGCAAGGGTGGAAGTGCGCTCCGCAGCGGTGCCGAAGGCAAAGATGAATTTCTTGACGTACCTCTGGGAACTGTTGCCCGGGATGCGGAAACGGGAGAAGTGATGTTTGAGATAACCGAAGACGGAGAAGAAAAGATCCTGGTACCCGGTGGAAGAGGCGGAAAGGGAAATGATTATTTTAAAACACCGACCCAACAAACTCCACGCTTTGCCCAACCCGGTGAGCCGGGACAGGAAATCTGGAAGATACTCGAATTGAAATTGCTTGCCGATATTGGTCTGGTCGGGTTCCCAAATGCCGGGAAATCAACTTTGTTATCTGTTGTTTCGGCTGCAAAACCCGAGATTGCAAATTACCCGTTCACAACCCTGGTGCCGAATCTGGGAATCGTAAAATACCGTGACTACAAATCGTTCGTGATGGCCGATATACCCGGTATCATCGAAGGCGCTCATGAGGGTAAAGGTTTGGGAGTTCGTTTTCTTCGTCATATCGAACGCAATTCCATGCTCTTGTTCCTGGTGCCTGCTGATAGCCACGATATTATTAAGGATTATAAGATATTGCTGAAAGAACTTCAACTCTTCAACCCCGAACTGCTCGATAAAAAGCGCATCCTGGCCATCTCTAAATCGGATATGTTGGATGCAGAGCTAGAGGCTGAAATGAAAAAAGATCTGAACAAACGCTTCAAAGAAAAGAAAACAGTTCCTTTTCTTTTCTTTTCTTCCGCCTCAGGTGCAGGTCTGACTGAATTAAAGGATCTGATCTGGGCACGATTGAATGAAGGTATCTGAACAGGATGTAAACCTGGCCGGATCTCCTGGTTAGTTAATGAAAACAAAAAAAATACGTTGTCTTGGCCCTGTTTGAAACCATCAAAAATCTGGATAGAAACCTGTTCCTCTTCCTGAACAGCCATCACAACGATCAGTTGGATTATGCCATGGCCTGGCTGAGCGATGAGTATATCTGGATACCGTTTTACCTTGCCCTCATTACCCTGGTTATCTATTATTACCGGAAAGACAGTTGGATTATCCTGCTGGCCCTTATTCTCCTTGTAACCGCCAGTGATCAGCTCAGTGGTTTGATCAAACATACTGTTTGTCGTTACCGGCCGTGTCATAATTCACTCCTGGCAGGGCTCGTCCATACGCTGAAAGGGTGCGGGGGCCTCTATGGTTTTGTTTCCTCGCATGCCGCAAACACATTTGCCCTGGCAACCTTTATGACAATGCTCATGAAAAGCAGATACGAGTATGCTGGTTGGCTCTTGTTTGCCTGGGCGGGAGCTGTTTCATATAGCCGTATCTATCTGGGGGTGCATTATCCGGCCGATGTGCTTGGTGGAGCATTTCTGGGTATCGTGCTTGGTTACTCCCTGTTCAAGCTGACGAACTATTTTATAAACAAGCCAAAAACAGTGGCTCTTCCTGTGTGACCAGATGACGGAGCATTGTGCTATGCTTGTGTTAAACGATGGAAAGCACGCTTTTGAAAGCAGAAGATTTTTACTTTTGCCAAGCTTTTGGTTTATTGCTATCTGGATATGCTGAAAGCAACACATTGAAATATGAATCCTGCATGAATAATTGGATCCTGGTATTTATTGGAGGTGGTCTGGGCAGTGTAGCCCGGTTTGGAGTCGCCTCAGGGGTGAGGAGATATTTCGAAACCAATTTTCCGGTGGCCACCCTCTTGGCCAACGTCATCAGTTGTCTCATTTTTGGCCTTACCCTCGCTTTCTTTTCGCAAAA
>JABDAO010000019.1:0-33863 GCA_013289095.1 Bacteroidota bacterium
ATGAATGGATTGTAGAAACATTCGGTTTCCTGTTTCCACCCTCCCCCTTTACATTTAACAGGAATACGGTCATCCGGGCACATATACCTATATTCGCACTCACGGCACACCTCAATCAGGTCCTTGTTTACTCCCCAGGTTTCCGAAAAGCCGGGAGCGTTGATTGCATCTAAAACAGAGGTGGTGTTCACATTCACAGAATTAATGGAAGGGTTTTGCCCTCCTGATATTATTCCCTTGGAATCGATGAGTATCTTTTTGTTGTAGAATAAATTAGTGCGCTGGGCTTCACAATAGGACTGCATGTTTATACTGAAATAATCCTGGATATTCTGGAAATTAGCCTTTTTAGTGTCAATCGACTGGCGTACAAATATCACGGCATTGAACCCATCGTTGCCTGTTGGTATAAATTGATCGGATGGGGCTGAATATTGTAGAAACGAACGGATTCTGAAGGGATTGCCGCAAAATGCATGTATATCTTCAAGACTTGTGGCTGGGTTAAATTTTGCATAGATATCAATTGACAAAATGCTGCTATGCTGAAAAGATGACAGGAGGGCAGTGAAATATTGGATCGGCATTACCGTTTCGGCTATCAGCAAAAAATGCCTGCATCCGAGGTTTTCAAGCTGATTGATGCAGCTGGCCAGATCATAGCTGGATGGATGCTCAAAGGCCAGGCATGCGCTCGAAATTGTTGATGGACCCGCAAACTCAAATGACAACGATGGAAAGTTCAAATAATCCTCAGCATCGCAAAGCAGAATGTATTCATTTGAGACAAGAAACTCCACGTATTCGTCAATGATGGGGTCTGAACCAAATTCCAGGCTGACCTCCTCTATTGATTTCCCTTCAATGTTTTTGAGAATATCAAACATACTATTGGGAATAAACTGACAGGTGTTTCTGTGCAAATCATAGATGGCGCTTCTCCTGAAACCTTTTACCGGAGGGCATTCGTCAATGTATTTAATTACCTGATGCATGACAAAACTGACTTATATCAACGGAAAGGGAAATGGCTTTATGAAAGATTTGCAATCTGTACACACCGGTACCGTGCCTTTTGGAAACGATCTGCGGATGAACGAAGGGAGATTCGGCAACACCCACACTCCAAAACAAACACTGAACAGGAAGTTTGTCATCCTCCGATTTCAATTTCTTTCGCACATCGTCTTCCGTAATTTTCATGCAGCCAGGTATTCAGCAATTACTTTGTCGAGTTGATAATTACATCGGTTTGAAATAAAGCTATATTGCCCTATAGGGTTAACTTCCAGGAAGTAATACTCCTTTCTTTTGTCGATCACCATATCTATTGACCCTGATCTCAAGTCACTGTTTTTCATGAACCGGTCCAGTTTCAGTTCTATTTCCGATGGCAGCTTATAGCGGATGATGCGATTGGGTTTTTCCGAATCGTAATTCCTGAAATCGGTTTTTGTCTTGTCATTGGTTTGTGACAGAATGGCTGAGGCAAAGAATTTCCCGTTTATATAGAAAATACGCAGATCATATAATTTCTCGACATATTGCTGAAAGAGGCTGAGCCCGAACGTTTCGGGCATCTTGTCTATTTCAGGTTCCAGGAGTAAGTGTGTGTGTCCAAACATGGAAATTGTCTTTTCAATATAGATGCTTCCCCGATCGATGGCCTTGGTGATGAAGTTGCACTTTGCCGCTTTTTGGAAAGACAAGAATTCATCCTTTTGCCCTGTCACTATACTTTGGGGCACATGAAGTCCACACCCGGAGGCTACGGTTAAATTATGAAGCTTGTTTGTTTCATTGTCGAAGTCTGAATTCAGATGCTTTACCGCTTTGAAGTACCGGTTCAGAAAATCAATGATTTTCTTATTCTCTTCGATTAAATAGGAGGTCAGGTGGTGCTCCAGCTTGCCAACTTCCCCAACCCGGTTCTCAAGAAGCCGGTGAGCAAGGTTTAGATGCCCCCGCCTATACCAAAAAGCTGTGATTTCGGAAGAGTGTAGTGTACGACTTTCATTTGGAAGAAAAGCTTCTGCAATTTTCAAGCTAAAGACGGTCTGATCACTTCCAATCTTCAAATGAGTCATTTCAATTTTGCTGCTTCTGTTAATTCGAAAATACGATGCCCCAAAATAGTTCAGCCAGTTGATCACCTCGGTAGTAGAGCCATCGTCTTCATCAGAAACGATAAGTATCATTACAACCTTTTATTTGCAGTATTCTTTGAAAAATATGCCTTCGCACCGATTGATCAGCGTGCGAAAGGCTGTTCCTGATAAAGGGAAGAGTTGTTAAGTTACTTATAACCATATAAAGGGAAGAGTTGTTAAGTTACTTATAACCATGTAACATCGTGCAGATAAATATCGCTGGCATTCGGATTTGAACCTGAATCTGCAAAATCCACAATTCCACCTCCGCGTTGATTAGCATAGCTGGGATAAAAGAAACCTCCAATACAGGCAAGCGGCTGTTTCACTTTGTTTCCTTCAAGTTTCTTAAACATGCTGGAATTCAAACTTTCTAATTTTTTCATGGTGTTAGGTTTTTTGATTGATATATGCCTTTTATCTGTCACCGTAAGGCGTTTTGTCCGGTGTTTAACTAATTTATGGAATCCCTTGAATTCTCTTGAATTCTCTCTAATCGTGTTTTTTTAACTGATATTCTCAACCTGAAGTCAAATGTAATACCACCTATAGCCGGGTTGCAAACTAAGTTTAGGCGCATTATTAAGTTCCGGGCAGCATATTTTAGAATCTGTACTGTTTTTCGGGTGCGCTGAACAGCCACCGAATATTGAGTTCTCGAAATTAGTTGTGATGACTTGATATATTCCCGGCATATAATTCGGACCGGGATGTTGAGCAATCTTTTGAATCCATTCGTATGCATGCATTGCATCTTCAAGTGAGACCTGAGATACAGGCAAAGGACAGGAAGGTTGAATTTGTATCAGGCAAGCAGAGAGGCAATAATACGTTACCCTTCAACGAAGTAAACCAGGGCCAAGCCCCCGGAGGGTTATTGCAAAGGCTCGAATTGGTAAATAGTTGAGCCCCGGGAATGCACTTCCTAGCCTGGTACTTGAAATACGTTCGGGGAAACAGTTCACCAATTGCCCTGTTTGTGAGGTACGAGGGCGCTTTTATCCTGGCAATTTCAAATAGGTAGGGAACCTTAGGGAACATGCCGGCAATCTTTGGGAACGTATCGATAACCTCTAGGAACATGTCGGCAATCTTAGGGAACATGTCGGGAAGCTTAGCAAACATGTCGGCAATCTTAGGGAACGTGTCGGGAAGCTTTGTAAACATGTCGGGAAGCTTAGCAAACATGTCGGCAATCTTAGGGAACGTGTCGGGAAGCTTTGTAAACATGTCGGGAAGCTTAGCAAACATGTCGGCAATCTTAGGGAACGTGTCGGGAAGCTTTGTAAACATGTCGGGAAGCTTAGGGCACATGTTGGGAAGCTTGGGGAACGTGTCGATAACCTTAGGGCACATGTTGGGAAGCTTGGGGAACGTGTCGATAACCTTAGGGAACATGTCGGGAAGCTTGGGGAACATGTCGGGAGCCTTAGGGAACGTTTACGGAACCTCTGGGAACATGACGGAAACCAGCGGGAAGATCAAAAGAGCCATCCGCTTTCTTATCATGAAATACGTAGATTAATTTAAAAACACTACGTCTTTATACGTATTTTTAAAATATTCTTTAAGAAACCCTTGACATTTGTAAAATCGCATCTTACCTTTACCAAAGAAATTAAAAAAGAATCTGATAAGATCGGGTCTATCGCAACGAAAACAGTTCAGGGGCCGAAGACTTAAAGCGAAAAAAAACGACACCATGAAGAAAAAAATAAGCAGTCGGTGTTCCACCCCACCGGGAGTACAGCTTGAAAAATAAAATGAAGCCGGTGTTCCACCCCACCGGTCACGAAACCGGAGCAATTGAATTCATACCACTGCTCCAGGATGTATACCCAAACCCAATGTTTACTTTATCTGTAAATGCTACCCATGAAAAACAGTTACTCCTGTACTTGCTGTAGGTGCGCCCGGTAAACTACCGGAACGCTTGCAAATGCAGAGCCTGATGCGTTAAACCTTGCACCTGTTACCGGATCGCTTCCTGCAACGTGCGCAAGACATGCATCGGGTCAGTGCCCGGATCCAGCCTTGTTTCTAGAACAGGGCGGGATCCAGGCAGCAGGCCAACACCCGGCCTAAGTAAACAGCAGCTGCCCTTTTTTCAGGCACATACTTAACCGGGGTGAGCATACTGAACGGGTTTGAAGGATCTGCAATCCTTTTCACAAATGCAAACTGCATTCGTTCAGATGCCCTGGACAGCGTATCTACACCGTTTGGCCGGCATGGCAGGCCGCGGTAGGAAATGTGGGTTTGATCAAACCCCGTAGCAGACTGTCAACGCATTAGTCAAAACGCCCGCTCTGCAAAGAATGGGCTAATCATCAAGGAAATGTCTAGCCGAAAGAATAAGAAATTCAGAGGAGTTCTGAAGTTCCACGGTAAAGCGGTGGAGACCATCCTGTTAGAAGCAAGCGCCATTGTCAAGGGCATGGGAGCCAGTTCCTGGTTCCCAACGCCCACAGTAGCCCTGGCCGATGTGACAAAAGCAATCGGTGCCGTTACCACTGCCATGTCTGCCGCCAGGTTCAAGACTCTGGGCCTTGTCGAAACACGGGATGACCTCCTGGCAGATCTCGAAATGCTGTTACGGGTTAATTTAACGTATGTCGACAAAGTGGCAAACGACAACCCCAAACATGCCCTGGAGATTTATGCCGACGCTTGCATCACCCCAGCCAAGGTGGCAATTGCCAACCACGGTTACCGGGTGCATGCTACCAAGGAGCAGGGTGGATTGTTCATCATGACCAAACGGGTGCTTTTTGCCTCGTATGATTTTCAGGTGAGCACTACGCCCAAGGACGACACCAGCTGGAAAAGCCTCATGAAGCACGGTTACTGTAAATATATAGCCACCGGGCTTCAGAGCAGCACACTGTACTACGTAAGGGTCATCATTACCGACCGTACCGGAGTAAGTGCTACCTCGAGTGTACTGAGTGCAGTTGTGAACTAACTGCTTAGCGCCTGCAAGGCTGGCTTACTTACAGCCTGGGGGTGCACGATGCGAGCCATCGTCAGTACTGCAACCCCCATCGTATTTTTCTCGATGGGGGTTGTTTTTGTGCGCTGATGTTTGCCTGAAGCAGGGCGTATGTACCACAGACACGAAGACCACGGAGAGGCACGGAGGTTGTTGGTAATTCTACGTGACGCGGAACCGATATGTTAACTCCAAATTACCACTACGCAAACTAACTGTGTTATAGGGCATCTCTAAAAACCCCGTTTTCTTGACCTCCCCCATTCCCTCTCCGCCGCAGGCGGAGAAGGAATGGGGGGACGGGGTTATTAGAGATGTCCTATATTGAGTCTGAATGAATTATAATTTGATTCTTCAGGCTCGCAGGATCAATTCGTGTAAATTCTGTACCTTCGTCAGATCACCTCCCGGTTTGAAGTCCACCCCAGTTTAATCCTGAATTTCAGACCAGAGAGATCTTACAAATTATAGCGCTGCCGGAGGGAGGGAGTATGAGTACCCGAAAAATCTGTATTCTCAAGATATGTTATGGTAGCGTCCGAAAACCTGTATGAACTCATCAAATCGCTGAATGCCTCCGAAAAAGGATATTTCCGCAAACAGGCTTCGTTGCTCGTACGCGGCGATGAGAACAACTACATGAAACTCTTCCAGGCCATCGAGGAACAGCCTGTGTACAACGAGAAAGAACTGCTGAAACGCTTTGCCAAAGAAAAATTCACCAACAATTTTTCGGTTGCAAAAAACTACCTCTACGAACTCATCCTCAAAAGCCTCGAATCTTACCACAGCGATGTGGATGCCGAACTAAAAAGCCTCGTGCGCCGCATCGAGATACTCTATCAACGCGGTCTGCACGGGCACTGCGAAAAACTGCTCGTCAAAGCCAAGAACCTGGCCCGGCGTTACGAAGATGCCGTACAGCTTGCAGAACTGCTTGCCATCGAAGCCGAAATCTGGCGGCGCCAAACCTTTTCGGACAAGACCGAGGAAGATGTAGATGCCTTGTTTGATGAACTCGACAAAACGGTTGAAATATTCAGCAACCTGATCAAGTACCGCCGGCATTTTTCAAAGCTGTTGTACCTCATGGTAAAGTCGGGCACGATACGCAACATTACCCAGGAAGTTGCCTATAAGTATGTGATGAAGGAGCCCCTGCTGAAGTCAGAAAAGCATGCCTTATCGCTCAAAGCAAAACTGGTTTACTATAACTGCCGGGTATTTTATTTCAGCGCCGCAAGCGATTTTATGCAGATGCTCGTAGCCAGCCGGGAGATTGTAAGACTGATGGACGAAACCCCGCATCATATTGAAATCAATCCTTCGTTTTACTGGAGCTCGGTAGGCAATATAGTGGTTTGTCTGGATGCCCTGAAACGGTATCACGAAATGCCCGAAGCGCTCGACAAGATGGTTCATTACAAACCAACCACACCGGGTCTGAAATGTCATCAGTATTTCCTGCACCGGAACCTGGTCATTTCGATGTATACCAAGACCGGACGCAACAAAGAAGGCGTAAAAATACTCGAACAGGTGGATGCCGATCTGAGCTCGGGTGGGGTCATGCTCCCCAACCGGTATATCTATGTATGGTATCTGTACAACGCGGCTTATCTCTATTTCAGCGCGGGAGAATATCAGAAGTCGAATGCCCTGGTGCAGCAGATCCTCGACAATTATGCCGACGATACCGGCAGCGATTACCAGTGTTTTGCGCGTATCCTCCGCCTGGTTATCCAGTTCGAGTCGGGCAAAAGCGAGTTGCTGGAGTATACCGTTAAATCAACCCACCGCTTTCTGTTCAAACACAACATGATGTACAAAATGGAGGCCTCCCTGCTTAAATTCCTGAAAAAGGTGGGGCCCAAAGTCAGTTCCGAGAAACAGATGCGGGTGGCATATCACGATCTGAGAGATGAAATCGCGTCGTATTCAACAGACAAGTACCAGGCCAAGGCCCTTGATTATTTTGACATGATCAGCTGGCTTGAATCGAAAATCAAACGCAAACCGTTTGCAGAAATACTGAGGAAACAATCGAAATTTCAGGAGAAAATGGCCTAGAGGCTACAAACGTTGAGCCCCTTCGGGGTTTTACTATTCAAATGATAAAATTCGAATCTGCCGGATGATGCTTGGGGCCTAAAACGTTTGTTGAAATACAAACGTTGAACCCCTTTGGGGTTTTAACATTCTGAAGAGAAAATCCTACTTGTGCCGGCTGATGCCGAAGGCATCAAACGTTTGTAGAACGATTAAACAAAATAAATTCCGACCCCGAAGGGGTCGCACGTACACTAGAAAGTTGCCTCTTTGCACTATTTACCAACTCTTAGACAGAATTCTTTAACTTTAGCCTCTTCAAAATAACAGATGGCACAACTCCAAATACCCGATTTCAGAAAATCAACAATTGTCGACCAGGTAGGGATCGAGGAACGCGTTTCCAGGTTCAATACCCGCAGCATCAAAAAAGAGTCGAAAGTAAAAGGCCTCAAACTGGTGCTCAGCATGATCGATCTCACCACCCTCGAAGGCAAGGATACCGAAGGCAAGGTGAAACAGATGTGTTATAAGGCTGCCCATCCGCATGATGCATTGTCAGGGCTTCCAACCGTTGCGGCCGTTTGCGTCTATCCAACCATGGTAGGCACAGCCAAACAGGCGCTTGCAGGCACCGGCGTAAAAGTGGCTTCTGTATCGACGGCTTTTCCGAGCGGTCAGTCAACCCGTCAGGTCAAGCTGTTGGATACAAAATTTGCCGTTGAACACGGAGCCGATGAAATAGACATGGTCATCTCACGCGGCGAATTCCTGAAAGGCAATTACGCCTTTGTTTTTGACGAAATAGCAGCCATCAAAGAAGCCTGCGGCACGGCACGGCTGAAGGTGATCTTCGAAACCGGAGAACTCTCTACGCTTGACAATGTACGCCGCGCCAGCGAACTGGCCATGCATGCCGGGGCCGATTTCATCAAGACATCTACAGGCAAGATCAGCCCTGCAGCCACCATGCCTGTAACGCTGGTGATGCTCGAAGCCATACGCGATTTTTATTATGCCACCGGCAAGATGGTGGGGATGAAACCTGCCGGGGGTATTTCTACCGCCAAATCAGGGCTTCAATACCTGGTGATGCTGCACGAGACGCTTGGCGCCGACTGGCTTACAAACAAATGGTTCAGGTTCGGGGCAAGCAGCCTGGCCAATGATGTACTCATGCAGCTGGTCAAAGAAAAGACCGGCGTGTACCAAAGCAAAGAATATTTTTCAGCCGATTGATACCTGTATTTTATGAAAAAGAAGAACACGTCTGTGAAGCCATTGAATTTTACCTCCGGCTGGGAATATGCCCCGGCCCCGGAAAGCGCCGATCATATCCACCTCGAAAAACAGTATGAACTTTTTATAGACGGCAAATTTGTCAAGCCTGGAAAAGGGAAATACTTTGACACGATCAACCCCGCCACCGAGAAAAAGATTGCCTCTGTTGCCGAGGCCGACGAGCAGGATGTGGCAAAAGCCGTTTCGGCCGCACGTAAAGCCTACGATAAGGTATGGGGCCGTATGCCTGCCCCCGAGCGGGCCAAATACATCTTCCGTATTGCGCGCATGATCCAGGAACGCAGCCGGGAGTTTGCCGTGATCGAAACCATGGATGGCGGAAAACCGATCCGCGAATCGCGCGATATTGATATTCCGCTGGCGGCAAACCATTTCTTTTATTATGCAGGCTGGGCCGATAAACTTAATTATGCCTTTCCAAACCAGCAACCCGCGCCGCTTGGCGTTGCCGGTCAGATCATCCCCTGGAATTTCCCTCTGCTCATGGCAGCCTGGAAAATTGCACCGGCATTGGCTACTGGCAATACCGTTGTGTTAAAACCCGCCGAGACAACGCCCCTCACCGCCTTAAAACTTGCCGAGCTCATACGCGACAGCGGCCTGCCCGACGGGGTGGTTAACATCGTGACCGGGGCCGGACGTACCGGAGCTGCCATTGTAGGGCATCCCGGCATCGACAAAATTGCTTTTACCGGCAGTACCGATGTTGGAAAACTGATCCAGAAATCGATTGCCGGCACCGATAAAAAACTGACCCTTGAACTGGGCGGAAAAGCAGCCCACATCATTTTCGAAGATGCTCCCATCAACCAGGCTGTGGAAGGTATCGTAAACGGCATCTTTTTCAACCAGGGCCATGTATGCTGCGCAGGATCCAGGCTGTTTGTGCAGGAGAGTGTGGCCGATATGGTGATCCAAAAACTGAAGGACCGGATGGAAACCCTTATCGTTGGCGATCCGATGGACAAAAACACCGATATCGGCGCCATCAATTCAAAAGAACAACTCCAGACGATCTTGAAATACATTGAGATCGGGAAAAATGAAGGAGGAGAAATTTATCAAAGCTCCTGTGCATTGCCCGGCAAAGGTTACTTCTGCAAACCTACCTTGTTCCTGAATTCGTCGCAAAGCCACCGCATTGTGCAGGAAGAAATATTCGGCCCTGTACTCACCATTCAGACCTTCCGAACAATTGAAGAGGTGATCGAAAAAGCAAACAACATCCCATACGGTCTTTCGGCCGGAGTTTGGACCGATAAAGGATCGAAGATATTCAACCTCACTTCCCGCCTCCGGGCCGGTGTAATCTGGGCCAATACCTACAACAAATTTGACCCTGCTTCTCCATTCGGGGGATATAAGGAAAGCGGTTTCGGACGCGAGGGTGGTTTGCATGGGTTGATGCCCTACCTTAAATTTTAACCCCAACTCACAGGTATCATTTTTAAATCAATCGCCATGACTCGTTTGGAAGTATTAAAAACATATAAAATCTACATCGGAGGTCAGTTTCCGAGGACCGAATCCGGGCGTTATTATACCCTCACCGGAAAAGACAGTACGCCTCTGGCCAATGTCTGTCTTAGCTCGAGAAAGGATTTCAGGAATGCAGTGGTGGCGGCACGCGCGGCTTTTGCCGGATGGAGCTCACGCCCAGGGTTCAACCGGGGCCAGATCCTGTACCGCATTGCCGAAATGCTCGAAGGCCGGAAAGAACAGTTTGTTGCCGAACTGATCCTGCAAGGCGCTGCTCCAAAAGCAGCCCTCGAAGAAGTCATGACCGCAACCGACCGTCTGGTGTATTATGCAGGCTGGTGCGATAAATACCAGGCCCTGTTCAGCTCGGTAAACCCGGTTGCCAGCTCGCATTTCAATTTTTCAGTTCCCGAAGCCACCGGAGTGGTTGCCATCATAGCACCCGAGTCGAATTCATTGCTTGGTCTTGTTACCGCGCTTGCTCCGGTCATTGCCGGCGGAAACACCTGTGTAGCGCTTGCTTCAACCTCCATGCCCTTGTGTGCTGTTACCTTTGCCGAAGTGGTTCATGCTTCGGATGTTCCGGCAGGGGTGGTGAATATTCTTACCGGCACCTCAAAAGAACTGCACAGTCATTTTGCCTCCCACATGGATGTGAATGCCTTGATCTGTTACGGCACAGACAAGACCGAAATCACCAGGATGAAGGAACTGGCAAGCCTCAATGTAAAACGCATTTTTGTACATACCAAGGAAGATCAGGGCCCGTATCATATCCTGCAGGCCCAGGAAATCAAGACCACCTGGCACCCCATTGAACAGATAGGACCTGGCAAGGCTGGCTATTAGAAACAGGATTGCATTGTTCAATCAATTGTTCCTGACCCATGAAGAAAAACTTCCACCCAGCAGATATTGACCGGATCCAGGCCCTCCTACTGCCGGCAATCAATGCCGCACTACGTGCCGGAGATGAAATTGCAAAGGTCTATCAAACCGATTTTTCGGTCGAATACAAAGCAGACCACAGCCCGCTCACTCAGGCCGATAAAATGGCGCATCAGGTTATTGTCGCCGAGCTTGCGCCCTTTCTGATTCCGGTCCTGAGCGAAGAAGGAGGGATCATTCCATTTTCTGAACGGGCAGGTCTTGATCTGCTCTGGATCGTAGATCCGTTGGATGGCACGAAAGAATTTATTAAAAAAAACGGGGAGTTTACGGTCAACATCGCCCTGATCAAAGACCACAGCCCGGTTCTGGGCATCATTTTTCAACCTGTTGCGGGTTTGCTTTATTTTGGATGTACGGGCATGGGCTCATACCGGATAAAAGATATCATATCTGGTTTTCATGTTCCACAGACAGTAAAGGCGCTTACCTCGATCAGCCAGGCTTTGCCCTTGCCCGGAACCAAGGATGCCCTGGTAGTCTGTTCAAGCCGTTCGCACCTTAATACCGAGACCATTGCCTATCTGAATGAGCTCAAGATGAGTGAAGGCAGGGAGATTACGTTTCTTCAAATCGGGAGTTCACTGAAGTTCTGCCGGGTTGCAGAAGGCATGGCTGATGTCTACCCCAGGTTCAGCCCTTCGATGGAATGGGATACTGCCGCAGGCCAGGCCATTGCCGAACAGGCTGGGGCCCAGGTGCTCGATTGCACGACAGGTATGCCCCTGATTTACAACCGCGAAGTCCTCCTGAACCCCTCTTTTCTTGTGCAAGGCCCTTCAGCGAAACAACTCCCTGCCCCAACCCCCTTTCTGAACCCGATTGTCTGAACAGTTAGGAATCAGAACCAGATACAGCCATTACCCAGGCGTCTGCCGGTCCCGAATCCCGTTATTCCCTTTTTGCATTGTTCAGGTCTTTCGGGAGCTATTAATCCACAAAATCTTCCTATTATTGTAACGATTGTAACGAACAAATTGCTCATCCATGAATAAAATTGCGTTGATTACAGGAGTCACAGGCCAGGACGGCTCATACCTTGCAGAATTCTTGTTGAACAAGGGTTATACCGTGCATGGTGTAAAAAGGCGGAGCTCGATGTTTAATACCGACCGCATCGATCATCTTTACAAGGATACGCACGAAAATAAAGTTAAATTTTTTCTTCATTACGGCGACCTGACCGACTCCACCAACCTCATCCGTATTATCCAGGAAGTACAGCCGGATGAAATTTATAATCTGGCCGCTCAGTCACATGTGAAGGTATCGTTCGAGACGCCCGAATATACTGCAAATGCCGATGCCATAGGCACCTTGCGCATCCTGGAAGCCATCCGGATCCTCAAACTTGAGAAAAAAACACGCTTTTACCAGGCATCTACTTCGGAGATGTACGGGCATGTACAGGAAATCCCTCAAAAAGAATCCACTCCGTTCTATCCACGCAGCCCCTATGGTGTGGCCAAAGTGTATTCGTTCTGGATCACAAAGAATTACCGCGAAGCTTATGGGATGTATGCCTGCAACGGAATCCTCTTCAATCATGAAAGCCCGGTTCGTGGCGAAACATTCGTGACCCGCAAGATTACCCGGGCTGTATCGAAAATACATCTCGGTCTGCAGGAAAAAATGTATCTCGGCAATGTCGATGCCGAACGCGATTGGGGCCATGCCAAAGATTATGTGGAAGGCATGTGGCTCATGTTACAGCAGACCGAAGCCGATGATTTTGTGCTTGCCACCGGGAAAAAGATTTCGGTGAAACGCTTTGTAGAACTTGCTTTTTCTGAGATCGGAATTGAGCTGGAATGGAAAGGCAAGGGTGTAGACGAAAAAGCCTTCAACCTGGCAAATGGAAAAATTGTTGTTGAAATCGATCCGAAATACTTCCGCCCAACCGAAGTAGACCTGCTGATCGGCGATGCTTCAAAAGCAAAAAAGGTGCTGGGGTGGGAACCTTCGCATACCCTCGAACAGCTTGTTCGGGAAATGGTGGCCTCCGATATCAAACTTTTTGAGCGAGACAAATACCTGCTTGAAGGGGGTCACGCCATCAAGAATTTTCATGAATAGATGCCACACCGGTGTTATTCGCACGCATTGACCATGGAGAAGACCTCAAAAATATATGTTGCCGGCCATCGGGGGATGGTTGGTTCGGCAATTGTCAGAAAACTGTATGCCGGAGGTTATACAAACCTCGTTTTCCGGACTTCCACAGAAATGGATCTCCGAAACCAGCAGGCGGTTTCTGATTTCTTTGCTTCCGAAAAACCCGAATATGTATTTCTGGCCGCCGCCAAGGTAGGTGGTATCCTCGCAAACAATACCTTGCGTGCTGATTTCATTTACGAAAACCTCATGATCCAGAACAATGTCATTTACAGTTCCTGGAAGCAAGGGGTGAAAAAATTGATGTTTCTCGGTTCTTCCTGCATCTATCCCAAACTGGCCCCTCAACCCCTCCGGGAGGATTATCTGCTCAGCGGTTTTTTAGAACCCACCAACGAACCTTATGCCATTGCAAAGATTGCAGGCATTAAAATGTGCGATGCATTCAGAAGCCAGTATGGATGCAATTATATTTCGGTCATGCCCACCAACCTCTATGGCCCGAATGATAATTACGACCTGACCAATTCGCATGTATTGCCTGCACTGCTCCGCAAATTTCATTCGGCCAAACAAACCGGACAGGATGTTGAGATATGGGGTTCGGGATCGCCTATGCGTGAATTCCTGCATGTGGATGATCTGGCGGATGCCTGTCTGTTTCTCTTCCGTTCTTACAACGAACCCGGTCTTGTAAATATAGGCACCGGTGAAGATATCACCATCAAGGACCTCGCCCTGCTCATCAAAAACATTGTTGGGTTCACCGGTGGTTTGAACTGGGATGCTTCCAAACCCGACGGGACACCCCGCAAATTGATGGATGTCAGAAAGCTTCACAACCTGGGCTGGAAACATAGCATCGGTCTGGAAGAAGGGATCAGATCAACGTACGATGGATCAAAAGACAGGCTGAACGAACTCCTGCGCCAAACAACCCTTTCCTGAAGAGAAAATTCCAGCTGCATGACCCCGGCGGGCAGCAATGCCGGAGTAATAAAATAAAATTCAGGATGAATCATCCTTCGTTTTTTGTTGGAACCAGATAGGCAAGGAATACCCAAATAAGTGCTTCGAACGCGAAAACCTAGTATCTTTACTTCCTATAAAGATGTTCCCGGAATACGGCCACTCATGCCTTGGGTTAACCTACTTTACTTTATCTTTGGATAGCACTATACTTCTGTGGAAATAATCATTTTAACTTTTTTAACGGCATTTACCGTAGTTCTCCTCTCTACGCCCGCCCTCATCAAAGTGGCGATCCTGAAACGGCTTTTTGATGAGCCGGGGGATGAACGCAAACTGCATAAACGAATGATCCCCACCATCGGTGGAATCATCATTTTTGCAGGAACGCTTTTTTCATTCGCGCTTTGGTTTCCATCCGAAAAGATAAACGACCTGGGAATACTCAAATCATCCGTACAGGATTTTAAATACATTGTGGCCACCGTGCTGATACTCTTTTTTGTAGGGGTAAAAGATGATATTATCGGAACAGCCCCGATCAAGAAACTGGTGGCGCACGTGATCGTAGGAATGATACTTGTGCAGATGGCTCAAATCAAATTGACCAGCATGCATGGTATCTTCGGGATCACCAACCTGCCCGAATGGGGAGGGGTATTTGTTTCTTTGTTCACGTATATTGTGGTTGTCAACGCATTCAATCTCATCGACGGAGTGGATGGGCTGGCCGCCGGTGTCGGGGTCATTGCATCCATCGCTTTTGCAGCCTGGTTTTACTCGGCCGGCGACCTGGTCATGGCCTGTCTAGCTGTCGCCCTCTCTGGCGCTCTCATTGGTTTTCTCGTTTTTAATTTCAACCCTGCCAAAATCTTTATGGGCGATTCCGGTTCACTCTCCATTGGTCTTATTATCTGCGTACTTGCCATCAAGATGGTGCAGACCGATCATATGGAAACCATGACCTACTCACCGCTTTACGCTGTCAGCAAACCCATCTTTGCCATGTGTGTATTGGTATACCCCCTTGTCGATACGCTCCGCATTTTTATGTACCGTGCCGTGAGGGGCATTTCGCCTTTTTCGGCCGACCGCAACCACTTACATCATCTGCTCATTGATGGAGGCTGTTCGCACAAACAAACCGTACTGATTATTTATTGTTTTAGTGTGTTTATGATAGCGCTCAGTATCCTGCTGCGTCATCTTGATCCTACCATCGCCTTTTCCATCATCGGGGCTACAGCCATTATACTTGCGCAGGTTCCTCCGTTTATCAAAAAACGGCACTTGTCGCGTACGAAGGCGGTGACGCCACAAAATTTGCCGGTTCAGTAATCAACATAAAAACAATCGCCGGCAGCAGCAGGCCTTCTTGCACAAGACCATTGCCAACGGGCCGAAGATTGTAATCGCCCTTTAACGCGCTGGCAATCACCCATTCCAAGCATCACCGAAATTCCGAAAAAATCATTAACCTTGTATCTTGTCGGAGGCAGAAATGAAGAAACTAGTTGTTTTCACCGGGGCAGGGATCAGCGCAGAAAGCGGACTCAAGACCTTTCGCGATTCGGGAGGTCTGTGGGAGGAACATCGTATAGAAGATGTGGCCACCTTTCAGGCTTGGGAAAAGAACCAGGCCCTGGTGCTTGATTTTTACAACAAACGCAGAAAACAGGTTCTTGAAGCCAAACCCAATGCGGCACACCGTGCCTTGGTGAAGCTCGAAAACAAATATGAAGTCAGGATCATTACCCAGAACGTAGACGACCTCCACGAACGGGCCGGCTCTTCGAACGTCTTGCATCTGCATGGCGAAATCCTGAAAAGCCGGAGCACGCTTGATCAGGCGCTTACCTATGCCATCAAAGGCTGGGAGCTTAAACAAGGCGAGAAATGCGAACGCGGATCGCAGTTAAGACCCCATATTGTTTGGTTTGGCGAACAGGTTCCGAACATGGACCTGGCCTATATGCTTGCTGCCAAGGCAGATCTGTTTCTCATCATCGGCACCTCCCTGAACGTCTATCCGGCTGCCGGGCTTGTTGAATATGCTCCTTCCGCGATTCCCAAATACCTCATTGATCCCAACCCCATAAGCAACAACCTGCTGCTCGAAAACATGAAGCACATCTCCGAAAAGGCGGTGCAGGGCGTAGTAAAACTCGTTGAGGGGCTCCTCTCGGGGGCGGATGAATAAAATAATCGCTTGAATTTCAATATTATTGAACATTTCCAGATCAGACGTAATCTTCCATTCAGAAGGAAACAAACCGGTTGAAAATGATCTTGAGCGCGCTGGCATGCTTTTGTGAAAGCCTCGCTTCGGAAATGATCTAGTGTCGGATAATGAATTTTTTAGAAACCACGGCCTTGCCATTGATGAGAAAGGTATAGAAGTACATCCCCGATTCAAGCTCAGCAACATCCAGCTTCACAGTACCTGCGGCCTCCGAAAGATCGACCGAGCTGATGAGGCTTCCCAATAGGTTATAAACCATAATCTGTGAATTTCCCTGCGTGCTGCCAACCTTGTAGTTAAAACTGAGCAACGTAGAAGCAGGGTTTGGAAATGGTTCGCTCAAGGAATAATTCAGGGAATAAGATGCAATCCCGGCAGGTGAGGGATTATATACGACAACGATAAAGGCTGAATCGGCTGTATTCGAACAGTTGGTGACACAGTACCGGATAGTTGATGAAGTCATGGATGGCCCGAAATTAAAATCTCCATTCAGCACATTTGCCTTTCCTGAGGTGTCTATTTTACATGGAGATACATAGGTAGCAGGTCCAAAACACGATCCCCCGTAACAAATCGACGAAGTAGAGGAATCGGCCATGGAGACTTCCTCTTTTCTTGCCCTCGTAGAGAGATTGCCTCCGGTGGTGTTCAGCACATGGTAAGTCCCGGTATAAGAACTTTTCGGGGCCCCAAAAACCTGAATGGTGGTTCCGGTGATATCATTGTTGTTCACGTCCATGATCTTATAGTCAGACTGAGCCGCGAGCTGGAGTGCGATTGCCGTAAAAAAGGATAAGGAGAGTACGTATTTCTTCATGAGCCTATGGTTTTTAGAGATGAATAACCGAAATAATGACCTGTATTAACAAATATAATATAATTAATTTAGAAATGCTAATTCCCCCATAAACGCTAATCGCTGAGTCTCATCAGTCCCTAAAAGTAAAACAGAATTTGACAGGATCTTGACCCATATTACCGGTATTCTAAGGTTTTGGACCGCCTGGGGTATGTTGCATCAACTCAAATGCGACTCAAACCAGGAAATCCCCCCCGAATGACCCTGCCCAGTCAAATCAGATCATGGGAAATAGCAGGTGACACTTCTGAACGCTCCCATTCTTTGACCAGCCTTGAACCATAACCAGGAACTAGCCTGAAATTTGGCTTTCTGTGTATAATGAATGCCGGGTAGTTGCATGGAACCGGTGAAGCATCCTTGCCTACAGATAGCAATACGCTGTTTGTTCTTTTCTCACCCCTTTGCCCGGCCCGGATGCAGCAAGACACTCAAAATACTGAAATCTATCTTCCGAGGATATAAAAATCTATTTCCTAAATTAAATATCCTAACACATATATCTGAATTGATGTCCTTTTCATCACAATAAAGCTATCAGATATTGCGGATTTAGGTAAAAAGCAGTACCTTGCGCCGTCTTTAAGCGTATCGGGTTTATGTTGCACACCGTTACTTATCCCCAGCGAAAATGTGCAACATCGCTTTATCCTCAATGGTGCGCCATATTATGTAATTGGACTCAATGACGATCTCGGAAAATATTTTTGAACTCATCAAGGCCCTTAGCCCCTCAGAAAAAGGGTATATAAAAAAGCTTTCCTCCTTTCATGCCCGTACAGGCAGAAATCAGTATATCCGGCTTTTTGATGCCATCGAGAAACAGGAAGTGTACGATGAAAAAGAACTCGCCCGTAAACTAAAGGAAGAGCCGTTCACTAAAAATTTTTCGGTTGCAAAAAATTATCTGTACAACTACATCCTCAAAGGCCTCGAGTCGTATCACAAAAACGTACGGGCTGAAATACGGGGTTATCTCAACCAGATCGAGATCCTCGAAAACAAGAATCTTGGCTCACATTGCGAAAAACTGCTGGAAAAAGCCAGAAGGCTAGCAATAAAATATGAGCTCTATGAAATGCTGGAAGAGGTCATTGAATGGGAAATCATCCTGATGTCAAAAAAAAGCTCAGGTGAAAAAGACAATAAAAACCTGATTGCTGCCTATGCCGAACTCTTTGAGATCAGACAAAAACAGGGCGACACCTTGCGCTACAAAAAAATCTACAGCCTGGTACATTCGCGGATGAGCCACCGTGGCCAGGTCCGTACGCAGGAAGAAACGAAAGAATTTCAAGAACTCATTGAGCCTGGTATGGATGGCGCTCCTGACCCAGGGGGGAATTTCAAGGCCAAACTCTTTTGGTTGCTCACCAATTCAGATTATTATCTGAACGTAAACGACTTTGAAAAGTCATATCAATATTCTATCAGCTCTTTGCGTCTTTGGGACGAAAACAAGCACATGATCAAGACGAACCTGTTTCCCTTTTTCGGGTGCCTCATCAACAAAGGCACCTGCGAGCTTAAATTCAGGAATTATTCAGAACTGGATAAAACACTGTCAAAAATAAATGAGTACTCCGTGCGTTTTCAACCCGAAAACAACTACCTCCGTCTTAGCCTTCTCAACTTTAAATTTTATGCGAGTATTTTCTCCGGCCAGCAGGATAAAGCCCTCGAGGTTGCCACTGAAATAGAAAAGCATCTTACCGTTGTTCGCGTACAACCTGAAGACAATAAAGCCCGTCAGCTCTTTCATTTCGGGATGAGCTGTCTGTATATTGGGATCGGGGATTATAAATCTGCCAATAAGTATGTAAATATTGTCCTGAATGAATATGACAGTGATTTACGGGGCGATCTTTTTTGTTTCGCCCATATCCTGAGCATCATTATCCACTACGAGCTCGGGAACCGGGAATTGCTTGAGTACCGGGTAAAATCAACCTATCGTCTGCTCCTCAAACGCCGGAAACTATACAAGGTCGAATCGCTCCTGCTTCATTTCATCAAAGACACCATTTCAGACATCAGCACCGAAGAGGAGCAACACAGGGCTTTCCAGGCGCTACGCGACAAAATGGTGGAAGCAACCGTGTCGAACCCTTTCGAAGAAGTTGCGCTCGATTATTTTGACTTCGTCAGTTGGCTGGAAAGCAAGATCGAAAATAAATCCTTCCGGGAAATTACAAGGCGCAAGTTTCTGAAAGCCACCGGAAAAAATTCGCTCACGGCATCCAACGCCTGAATCGGGCATCTGGTTTACGAACCATCGGTCAGGGCCCTCCCCTCGATTCTACACTGGTTCTTCCTCAATCCACCCGTTTCCTGGCTTGTCTGAGTTTTCAAAGAAGATGAGCCATTCTTGGGCAAATCGTTTTTCCTTCCCACAAAGAACCGCTAAACAACGGTATAAACCCTTCATTTATCCAGCATTATGCATTAGAAGTGCGCATTCGCGCTCAAAAGGCCAGCAGCACAATGAACCCGCGGGATAACCCATCCCGATGATTATCAGTACCGTGCAAATCCTAACACACTGTGCATTAGCGTACAAGCCATCTAATGCACAAGCTGGGTTTATACCTGTTGGATCCAGTACAGGCTAGGTAAGAAATGAAAACCACTGTTCAAAAACAGGTGGTCTCTAGTTCAGGCAGCTCGTCCGATGTTTTGCTTTTCACAATATTTAGCATAGCTTCGTTCCCCAAATCAGCTATTTTTGAGATTCGCTTTACCATTACCAGACGCATCCCCGTTATCTTAACCACACCCATACAAACAACAAGCTTATCACACATGAAAAAAATCACACTCTTCTTAACCATGGCTTGCGCTACTACGCTTGCGCTTGCCCAGACACAACGGGTAGAACTCTATGAAGAATTCAGCGGAGAAAATGCTCCCACGGCCACTTCCGTCGATTCTGCCTTACATGTGCTCTACCATGCCAACACAAGCAAGATTGTTCCGATTACTTACGAAACCAACTTCCCGAGTGCACCTCCAAGGGGCTCCCTTGCAGGTCAGGATAGAAAGGATGTAACCACCCGGGTAAATTACTATACAATCACCCAGGCGCCCTATGCGCGTTTCGACGGCATGGCGCTTCCAAATGCAGGAGGGGCAGCCATGAACGGTCTTGCCAGTCTGCTCACACAGAACATCATCGACACCACTGCTGCCGACATCAATTCCCCATTCACCGTTCGTATCTCACATCTGTTTAACTCGGCCTATGACAGTGTTACCGTGAGCATGACGATCACGGCAACCGAGGCATTTACATCGGGCAGTACGTTAAAAGCGCAAATCGCAATGGAAGAGGCAACCATTAGTCTCCCAGCCCCCACAGGCACAAACGGACAGAAAACTTTTTACAACGTATGCCGTGCGCTGATCCCGGCAGCTCCTGCCGGCGCCGGTGGTTTTGGCGGAGCCGGTTCTCTTGGAACAACGCTTCCTGCCACATGGACTTCCGGGCAGACCCAGACCATTTCGTATACCGTCCTTGTTCCAAACGCCATTTACAACAAAGGCCAGATTTGTTTTGCCGGTTTCGTGCAGGATTCGGCAAGTCATATCGTAGAGCAGGCCGGAATCGATGCCATTCAGCCCATTGCATACGATGTTGCGATCACCGCGCTAAACCCCTTCCCCTTCCTTCAATGCGGAAACGACTCTGTTACACCGGTGGCTACCCTCTTAAACAGAGGAGACAGCAGTCTGACCAGCTGTCAGATAGACTACAAGCTGAATACCAATGGCCTTGTTTCAATTCCCTGGACAGGTGTCCTGGCCCCTGGCGCATCCACGATCGTAACCCTACCCAAAGTAGGTGGACGCAACGGTGGAAATACCATTGTGGTTTCAGCAGTTGCTCCGAATGGATTTTTTGCAGTGAACTCCAATGGAAATTCCCAAACAGGAAGCTTCAACCTCGACAGTGCATCCATGGTTGCACCAATGATCCAACCGTTCAACCCATCTACAGGCTTTGGATCAGGCACCTTCCCCCCTGTGGGATGGTTTATTGTAAACCCAACCAACGGCACCACCTGGGTAGAATCAAAAACCGTTGGCGATCTGGCCCTTGGCAGTGCATCCATCAACATGGCCCGTGTTCCTGCCGGAGCATCCGAATACCTCTACAGTTCGAGCACCAACCTAAGCGCAGGATCTACGGCAGTGATTTTCTTCAGTGTAGCCTCCGCGCAGGCAAGAACCGAGTCAGATTCGCTTGTAATTGAAGCTTCAGACGACTGCGCAAACACCTGGACCCGTGTGTATGGTAAAGGCGGGGCCGGTTTGGCAACAGCGCCCCAGGATTCCATGGGCACGTTCACGCCATCTGCTTCAGGGTGGAGAACAGATGTGGTAGGCCTGAATGCATTTGCAGGCAAGAACAACGTGATCGTTCGTTTCAAGGCAATCGGCGCCGGGGGCGGAAACGTGATGTACATTGATGATGTAAACATTTCTAATTCTGCCTTGGGCATTGCCGAAAACAAAATGTCAAATTCGCTCAACGTATATCCAAACCCTTTCAGTACTGCAACGCACGTTGATTTCAACCTGAGCCAGGCCGGAAACGTTGTTATCCAGCTCTATAACATTTTGGGCAAGGCTGTGTACAGCACCAATGCCGGAATGTTCCAGACCGGGGCAAATACAGTTGAGTTCAATGGAGAATCACTCGCTGAAGGCATTTATTTTCTACAGCTGACTTCAGGAAATATCCATGCTTCCCGAAAAATTACAATCGTTCGTTAAGCGCCTCTCTTAAAAAAAGCCTCCTGCAGACAGCAGGGGGCTTTTTTTTATTCCCTGTCTCCTTACTTAGGGTTCACTCAAACACCTTCAAACACCACTCAATCAACACTTAATGTCTCTTTTTCATCCTTGAGATGCAAAACTAAATACCGTTTCCACTCAAAACCCTTGCACCAAGCAGTACGTGGACGAACGTTGTGTTCAAAGGAATTTTTGCTTTCACACATGCCCGCTCAAAGACCTGCCAGGTCTTTGCCGCTTTTTGCTTGCCCAACCCCGCCTGCCGACGCGCAGGAAGCTTGAGGGGCGGGGCAGGAAAGTAACGCAAAAAAGGCCTCCCGCGGACCAACTTCAAGATGGCTTTTCAGCACAGGCCATCGCTTCTCGCCAGCCATCTTGAAGTTCGTCCCGCCCTTCGGCGGGAGACTCCCCAGCGCACAGGGCGATTCGTCCTCCACTAGATTGCCGACTTTTTGAGTGAGCCCTGCTTATCCTGTATTTTGTTTACCCCCCCCTTTTCGGCCTCCTTGACGACTCATTCATTGCTGACACTCACAGAGTTACCATAATCATCTCTTTCAAATACTAAGAATAGCCGGAATTTGATGCAGCGTGATGCCGATTCAAATTTATCTTTGAACTATTCAAACTTATAACGATTGTTCTTCTGCGCTATTTGGGCGTATGATAAACATTGTTTACTTTCATCAATCATATTCAATTCAGCATTCCAAACAATCACCTATCAACCCAATCAACTATGAAAAAAATCATACTATCAGGTATGCTGCTTGCCGGGGCCTTTGCGGGATTCGGTCAAACATCTTACTACTTCCAGAATTTTGAGGCTTCAACCTCTATTCCTACAGGCTGGACACAAACAACCCTTGCCACCGATGGAGGTTGGAAGTTTAATATCAACACCGTACTGTCGAGCCAGAATTTTCCGATACCTGCTCATACCAAATTCGCTGCCACCAACGACGATACCTGTAATTGCAATAAATCAGACGACCTGCTCATGACCCCGGTCATAAATCTCAGCACGGCAATCCATCCTCGTGTGAGTTTTGATTTGTTTTATCTTCAGGGTAATTACCAGGGTATTTCAGAAATCGCTACCCTCGAAGTTTCGACCAACGGAGGAACAACCTGGACCGTGTTACAGACCCTTGCCGGAGCTGCAGCCTGGAATACGGTTTACCAGGACCTCACACCCTACGCCGGTATGGCAAGTGTGATGCTTGCTTTCAGGTACAACGACGGAGGAGGCTGGGAATATGGAGAGGCTATTGACAATGTGAATGTTTATGAACCTCTTTCGCTCGATCTGAGTGTCATTGCACAAAACCTGCCTTATTACCTTCAAAAAGGCACGTCTTACAACGTTGCTGCCAGCGTTTACAATTATGGAGCAACTACTGTTACCAGTTGCAACCTCAACTATCAGGTCAGTGGTTTAACCGCAGTGCCTTCACCATTAACCGGCTTGACCATGCCAATCGATACGGCAGTTACGATTACATCTTCTATGCCATGGTCGCCAGCAGCCTCTGGATTAACCACCATGAAGATCTGGGCCGACAGTCCAAACGGCGGTGTGGATCAGAACCATGCCAACGATACCCTCACGGTTACCTTCGATGTTCTTGACTCCCTGCAGATCAAGAAACCACTCTTCGAGGAATTCAACCAGGCCTCCTGCGATCCGTGTGCAGAAGCTACCCCACACCTTGATTCTACCCTTTCTTTGACCAACTCCATTTGCAGCGCCGTGAGGTACCATGTAAGCTGGCCCGGGACTGATTATATGAACAAGATCACCGATCCGCTGTTTGTAGCTGCCCGTGTAACGTACTATGGAGTGAATGGTGTTCCGGATGCGAAACTCGATGGAGCCAATGATGTTTATCCAGGTCTCGGCGGCTTAAGCGTACCGATGATCCAGAAAGAAGCAGCCATCGGATCACCGCTCAAGATCACCCTCAATGCGGTTTATACACCGGGTACCAAACAATTCGCAATCCAGGCAAACATCAAGGCCTTTGGCACAATGCCAGCCGGTCTGAAAGCTTTTTGTGCAATGACGGTCGATACCATCACCTACGCACTGAGCCAGACCACCGAATCGATCCCACAGACTGTATTCCCACAGGTTGCTGAAGAGATGATCCCAACTTCAAACGGATCAACACTCACTGCATTTACTTCGGGCCAGACACAAACCCTGAACCTTACCTGGACTGTAAACCACCCCTGGGGTTATGAGCATGGAACCTACCTGTACGATTCGACGAATGTACACATCACCGTATGGGTTCAGGATCCTGCCACCAAGAACATCTATCAGAGCGAGAATACTGCAGTTTCTGGACTTGCCGGTATTCAAGAATACAGCGATGTCAACAACCTGGTTGTGTACCCGAACCCGAACAACGGCGATGCTACCATCCGTTTCAACCTGAAACAGCAGAATGTTGTTACCGTTACGGTTTACAATGCCATGGGCAAACTGGTGCATACATTAGCTCCAGGCATGTTGCCTTCAGGACCTACCTCGCTTAATTTCGATGGACAGGATTTGGCAACAGGCATCTATTTCATCAACATCATGGCCGGAAACCACATGGTTTCTCAAAAAGTAAACATCATCAGATAAATTAATGCCTATACAAGAGCAGTCTTCCCCGGAAAAGGGAGACTGCTCTTTTTTCATTTACGGCTTCTTGCCCTGGTTTCTTTAGTAAACTAATAATTGTACCTTTCCTGCACTAACAACAGAACCATGAAAAAATTCATCGTACTCAGCTTTCTCTTTCTGGCCGTTCAGGCAGGCTTTGCTCAACAAAAACTCCAGAAAATACCGGCTGTCGACCTCAAGACCATGGACGGAAAAGCATTCAATACCCGAAGCATTGCAAACGACGGGAAACCGATTATCATTTCATTCTGGGCCACCTGGTGTGGACCCTGTAAAAAAGAACTTAACGGCATTGCCGAAAACTTTGATGTCTGGGTCAAGCAAACCGGAGTAAAACTCTATGCCGTATCGATCGACGATACCCGCAACAGCGGCAAAGTAGCGCCCTATGTAAACGGACAGGGTTGGGATTATACCGTATTGCTCGACGAAAACTCCGACTTTAAACGCGCCCTCAACGTAAACAATGTGCCCCATACATTTGTCCTCAATGCAAACGGCGAGATTGTATGGCAAAACAACAACTATACCGAGGGCAGCGAAGCAAAACTCCTTGAAATATTAAAAAAGGTTGCAAAAGGCGAAAAGATAGAATAAGCCCCGTTTAGAACTACAAAAAATTGCAGCGCCCTGCTGAATACAGCCCTGCCAATGGTGATACTGCATTTTTACAGATTAGTTAAAATCTTTAAACGTACATTTTTGTGAAGAGAACGTACCTCATTTTTACACTTTCCATCCTTGTTTTATGCTCCTGTTTGTTGACGGTCGGGATAAATGCCCAGAACCAGCCTGCAAACCTGGGCGAAATTCATGGCAATTTTCAGATGGACATGCAGTACTACAATCCCGATTCGAGTATAAAGGCCCCGGTTGTGCCCGAGAAAACAGGGATGAATGCATTCCTGAACCTAAACTATACACGCGATAACTTTTCGGCCGGGATGCGTTATGAATCCTACCTCAGCGCATTGCAAGGTTTTGATCCCCGGTATACCGGCAGCGGCATACTCTACAGGTTTATTAGCTATACTACCCAAAAACTCCAGATTACGGTAGGCAGTTTTTACGAACAATTCGGAAACGGATTGATCTTGCGCACTTATGAAGACCGGGGTTTGGGGTACGACAATGCCCTGGAAGGCATACGTATAAAATTCAATCCCCGAAAAGGTGTTTATCTGAAAGGCATTTATGGAACCCAGCGAACCTTCATGACCTATGGCCCGGGAACCGTTAGAGGACTTGACGCCGAAGTAAACCTCAACGAATTTTTCAGCGCCCTGGCCGATAAAAGAACAAACATCATCCTCGGCTCCGGTTTCGTGAGCAAATACCAACCCGATGCCGGAACCGGCACCTACATTGTACCGCTCAATGTAGGGGCCTGGTCTGAACGCATCAACATACACCGGGGCAAGGTCAATTTCCAGTGCGAGTATGCCTATAAGATCAACGACCCTTCGGCAGCCAATGATTTTATTTACAAACCCGGCGAAGCCTTGTTTGCTACGGCCAGTTATAGTCAGAAAGGCCTTGGCATCTCGCTCAGCGGAAAACGCATAGACAATATGGATTTCAGATCAGACCGCAATGCCACGATCAACAACCTCGAAATAAACTACCTGCCCTGCCTTACCCGTCAGCAGACCTACAGCATGCTCAATTTTTATCCCGATGCCACACAACCCACCGGCGAAATTGGGTACGAAGCCGAGGTGACTTACAAAATCAAGAAAGGCACCCTCCTGGGAGGTGAGTATGGCACAAACCTGCTCGTAAACTTCTCAACGGTTTCTGGCCTGGATACCATGCAGCTTAAACCGGCCCAGGACAGCTCACGCATGGGGTATAAAAACAGAAGCTATTTCGGTTTCGGTCAAAAATATTTCGAGGATTTCAATATCGAGATCGACAAAAAATTCTCGCCCAACTTCAAGCTTATTGCCATCTATGCCTCCCAGGTCTATAATAAAGCCGTGATCCAGGGCGAACCAGGTACACCGATGATCTACTCGCAGATCGGAGTAACCGATCTGGTCTACAAAATATCAGACACGCTTTCTATACGTTTTGAACTCGAACATCTCTATACACGAGAAGATATGGGAAGCTGGATGTCGGGACTCGTTGAATTCACCATAGCCCCCAAAATGTTTGTAGCTGCCAGCGACCAGTGGAACTATGGCAACAGCATTTCGGCCGACCGTATCCATTATTACAACGGAACCCTGGGGTATATCTGGGGCACAAACCGCATCCAGCTCAGTTATGGAAAACAAAGGGCGGGGATCTATTGCGTTGGAGGGGTTTGCCGCACCGTTCCGGCATCGAATGGGCTGACCCTTACAGTGATCAGCAGTTTCTAAGAAGAAGACCTGTTTCTTTTAACAGATGCAGAAATTTATGTACCTTTCACTATTAAACAATCGGGATGAAACACGTATTTTTTCTTTCTTTCCTCATCGCCCTCGGCATGCTGAGTTCGTGTGATTATGTGACGATGCCTTACCCAAAAAACAAAGTGATTCAGGGAGGAGGCACTGGTTTTGTAAAAAAAGTGCTGCTCGAAGATTATACAGCCACCCAATGTACAAATTGCCCTGCGGCAGGCATTATTGCAGATGGGCTGCGAACGGCCAATGGAGGCCGGGTAATCACCATCGGTGTACATATCGGAAGCCTTTCTCAACCTTCGGGAACCGTGTTTACCCAGGATTTCAGGACTACTGCCGGGAACAATTACAACAACCTTTTTGTGAATGCTGATGCCACAGGATATCCCAGCGGTATGGTTGACCGTGTTTTTATCGGTAATCCTGCTGTTTATTTTCTGGGAACAGGGAACTGGGTCAGCAGTGTCAATTCACGTTTGATGACACAAGACTCTGCATTCCTGACCATCTCCAATACATACTCTTCAACTACCCGTACACTCAGCACAAAAGTTCTCACCACTTCCGTTTCCCCGCTCCCGAATACGTATCGCCTCACTGTCTTATTGACTGAAGACAGCATCCAGGCGCCTCAAAAGGATCAGGATTCCACCCAGCTGCCAAATGCTACGGTTATCAATTACTGGCACCGTTATGTGCTTAGGGATGCCATCAACAACAACCACAGCGGCTGGGGCGATACCTTGACTCTCCCGCATCACCCGAGCGTTGTTGGCGATACGGTTTCTAAAACCTATTCTTACAGCATTCCTTCGATGTTTCTGACCATTCCTTGTAACGACAAACATTGTTATGTGGTGGCATTTCTCTACGATGCAGCTACATACGAAATACTCCAGGTGGAGCAGCAGAAGGTTTATTAATGTTTCTCAGATTTAAAAAACCTCTGCCAAACAATCTTCTTTTTCGGGCGACATACATTCCTTTTGGAAGACGACCGGAACAACTCACCCACACGGAGGGTTCTCACAAACATTCATGCCTAAGCGGACGACGAATCGCCCTGTGCCCAGGTCAAAAACATGATCCGAACTCAAACGGAGGCATCACGAACCCGGGCACACACACACACCGACCTCGTGTACTTACCACCCGATCCCGGAAAAACACGATCCGACCGCGGATAGACACCACCCGATCCCGGGAAAACACAATCCGACCCCGGATAAACACGCCCCGAACTCGGGCAGATACAATCCGAACCCGGATAGACACCACCCGATCCCGGAAAAACACAATCCGACCCCGGATAAACACAACCCGAACTCGGGCAGATACAATCCGAACCCGGATAGACACCACCCGATCCCGGAAAAACACAATCCGGCCCCGGATAAACACAACCCGAACTCGGGAAGACACAATCCGACCCCGGATAGACACCACCCGATCCCGGATAAACACAATCCGAACCCGGGATGAAATAATCCGATCCGGGTCAGACAAAATCCGTGTCCGGGAAGACCTTTCGTCTCTCCGCTGAGGCTGTATAAGGAGAGCCCGACCAACCTCCATCAATAAACAAAACATACATCCCTATTTCGTGTACCTTTGCCCTGCTCATGCTTCACAAAGTACCTGCAAATCCCGTCACACCCGATTCCGTAGCAAAACCAGGCACGGCAGAGGAACCCAGTTTCTTCAGCGGACATTCATTGCCGGCTTCGCCCAATACCCTTCCAAGACTAAAGACACACGGTTTCGACAGCATCTATGCCATGATCCTGATGCTGGTGTTCATCCTGTTTGTGATTGTAAAGGTTTACAGCCCCCGAAAGCTGAACCAGATGTTTACGGCCTTTATCAAACCCTCGGCCATGAACCAACTGCTTCGCGAAGAATATGCATTTACAAACCGGAGTTCGCTTTTGTTGCTGATCCTCTCCTTGCTGGTGTTACCCCTTTTTGCCTATCAGGCTTGTGACTATCTCTCGCATTCCACGTTTCTGTACCAATTTTCGAAAGCACGGAGCATCCATACCTATCTCTACGCACTTGTCTTCCTCCTGGGCACGTATCTGGTTAAAATCGGCACCATACGGTTTCTTGCTACTACATTTAGTATGAAACCTGCCGGATCGGAGTATGTCTATACGGTCTTGCTTTTTGGCAAAGTAGCCGGTCTGATTATGTTTCCGCTGGTCCTGCTCATAGCCTTTGCACGCCAGCTCAATACCGGCTACGCGATTTACACCGGTCTGTTCATCCTTGCTATGTTATTAATATACAGACTCCTGCGTTTGGTTCAGATCGGCATTTCCACCGCAAAAATGCCATTCATCTATTTATTTTTATATCTTTGCACCCTTGAATTATTGCCTTTTATCGTTTTCATAAAACTATTTGTTTTTCCATTATCGGCTTAACAAGGCGGGTATTTGAAAAAAGTGGTGAATGCAATGCCGGTACGGTTTCATACAGTTTTGGCCAAACCGGTCATTTTTTAAAGAAAAAGGTTTCTAAAAAGCAGGAATACGCAAAACAGGTAACAAGAATCAGATTGCGTACATGATCTGGTGTTGAATAAAGAGAGGTCGGCGCTTTACAACCGAATCTGACTGGATTTTTCAAGAACCCGCTGTTTGATCCGTTAAAATTCAGTACTCAAACCAAATAAGACCAGCATACTTTGAAAGTAAAAAGCATTCTCGTCACACAGCCGAAGCCTGAGACCGACAAATCGCCTTATTTTGATCTTGCCAAAAAATATACGGTCAAAATAGATTTCCGGGAATTTATACACGTCGAAGGGGTTCCTGCCAAGGACTTCCGAAAGGAGCGGGTAAACATCATGGATCATGGGGCCGTAATCATGACCAGCCGCAATGCCGTTGACCATTATTTCAGGATGTGCAGCGAAATGCGTGTTACCGTTCCCGATACCATGAAATACTTCTGTATTTCTGAATCGACCGCTTTTTATCTCCAGAAATACGTTCAATACCGCAAACGTAAAATCTTCCATGGCAAACAGACATTCATGCATCTGATTGACGTCATCAAAAAACACAAGGAGGAAAAATTTTTATACCCCTGCACAGATATACACAAGGAGGACATTCCTGAAATCCTCGACAAACACAATATTCAATACACCAAGGCAATTCTTTACAAAACGGTTTGCAGCGATCTGAGCGATCTGGATAATGTGACGTACGATGTAATCGTGTTTTTCAGCCCTTCGGGGATCACGTCTCTGTTCAAAAATTTTCCGAAGTTCAAACAAAACAAGACACGTCTTGCCGCCTTTGGGCCCACTACGGCAAAAGCCATGGTAGATGCCGGTTTGCAGGTAAACATACAGGCCCCAAAACCTGGCACACCATCGATGACGATGGCGCTGGAAGAATACATCAAGGAGGCGAACAAGAAATAAGTTGTACCCCAACATCACGGCATCACGGAGCAGCTACTGCCCGACAAATTGGGTTGGGTGATACGGGCAGGCTCCAGGCCCGGCGCCCAGAACCAATTACGCGCCCCGTTTCCACGCTACCGCTTCATAAGGCATCAACCAGCATCATTCCAATGACAACAGGACACCACTTTCCCCGGGAAAACAGACTCCGGGGGCGGAGTGTTTTCGCCGCTCTTTTTACGAATGGCAAGACGTTTAACCAATACCCTTTCCGCATCACCTGGAAGATGCCTGTTAGCACAGAACCGCAGGGGGAAGCGCTTCAAGCGGCGTTTGTGGTCCCAAAGCGGAATTTTAAAAAAGCCGTCCACCGCAACCTCCTCCGCAGAAGAATGAAAGAAGCATTCAGGCTCCAACAGGACGAGCTCCGTCAGACACTTGCCGAAACAGGCCTCAAGCTCCGGTTTGTTTGCATATACAGCGCGAAAGAAGAAAGCCCATACTCCGAAATCGAGAAGAAAATTATCGTAACTTTACAACGGTTGGTTCATGAAGTAAAAATGGCCAATAGCGGTTTGTCCACCCATGATGAAGTTCATTGATGCACTATTCAGGTTTATCTTGCTGGGGCTGATACGCTTTTATCAGTATGCCATTTCACCCTATCTGCCCAAAGGCTGTAGGTATTCTCCGAGTTGCTCTCAATACAGCATAGACGCCATCACCAAATACGGGGCCGCAAAAGGAAGCCTGCTGTCGGCCAAAAGAGTTTGTTCCTGTCACCCCTGGGGTGGTCATGGCTATGACCCTGTTCCATAAAACATCCGAATCCATGTTCAGAAAAACATTGAAGCGTTTCCGCTACATACTTGCCATAACTGCCATTGGCGGTTATGCCTTACTCTCCTACAGTTTTGTAGACAACTATTTTGAAGTCTCCAAGAACCTCGACATTTTCGCTACCCTTTTTCGGGAATTGAATATCTATTACGTGGATGAGATAAAACCAGGCGACCTGATGAAAAAGGGAATAGACAGTATGCTCGAATCGTTGGATCCGTACACCGATTATATACCCGAATCGGATATCGAAGATTACAGGTATATGACCACCGGCCAGTACGGCGGTGTCGGCGCCCTCATCCTCCAGCACGACGATAAGATTATTGTTTCCGAGCCCTATGAAGGCTTTCCAGCCCAGAAATCGGATCTGCGCGCAGGCGATGTGCTGCTCGAAATCAATGGGATCAGCACCAAGGGAAAGAAGACCGACGACATCAGCAAGATCCTCAAAGGACAACCGGGCACTTCAGTAAAACTGCTCATCGAACGCGAGGGCGAGAAGAAACCATTCGAAAAAGTGCTGACCCGCGAGGAGATAAAAGTAAAAAGTGTGCCCTACTCCGGCATGCTGAACGAAACGGTTGGATACATCAAACTCACCGGTTTTACAGAAGACGCAGCCAAAGAAGTGAAAGATGCGCTGGTGGAACTCAAAAAAGACAAAAACCTTAAATCCATTGTTCTTGACCTGCGCGGAAACCCGGGCGGCTTGCTCAAAGAAGCGGTAGACATCGTAAACATCTTTGTTGAAAAGGGCCAGGAAGTTGTGAGTACCCGGGGTAAAGTGAAGGAGTGGGACAAATCGCACAAAACACTGAACCCTCCGCTTGATCTGGAAATACCCATTGTAGTGCTTGTAAACCGGGGCTCGGCTTCGGCTTCCGAAATCGTAGCCGGCTCGCTGCAAGACCTCGACAGGGCTGTGATTATAGGCCAACGATCGTACGGCAAAGGGCTTGTCCAGCAAACCCGCCCGCTTTCATACAACTGTCAGCTAAAAGTTACCGTTGCCAAATATTACATACCCAGCGGACGTTGCATCCAGGCCCTGGATTATACACACCGCGATGATGACGGCAAGGTGCACAAAGTGCCTGATTCGCTCATTACAGCCTTCAGGACCAAAAATGGACGTACGGTTTACGATGGCCTGGGCATCAGTCCCGATGTACATTTAAAACCAGAAAAAACAAGCAACATTGTGGTAAGCCTGCTCAATAAAAATCTGGTTTTTGATTATGCGTCGCGGTATAAAGCCATGCATCCTGCCATAGAAGGAAACGGGTTGAAGTTCCGTTTGAAGGACGATGAATTTGACGATTTCGTAAAATTCCTGTCCGACAAGGATTATGACTACACTTCAAAGAGTGAAAAAACCCTGGACGATTTGAAAGGCATTGCAGAAAAAGAAAAATATTTTGACGACGTAAAGCCTGAATACGATGCCTTGAAATTGAAAATCAAACACAATAAAAAGGATGATCTGAACAAGAACAAAACAGAACTCCGGAGCTTCTTGGAAGAAGAAATCGTAAGCCGCTATTATTTCCAAAAGGGCCGGATCATGGCAACCCTGAAAGATGACCCCGAAGTGCTTTCTGCACTGGATGTTCTTTCTGCTCCCGGAAAATACAAAGACATCCTGACTTCACTTGCCAAAAAAGACAAGCCAAAACAAGATAACGAGGATTAAACGGGGTTTTACACCGAAAGAACATGAGTATAAGGACAGCACGCCCCGGCATAATCCGTTCTAAGCCGCTTTCTCAGATACTCCCGATAGCTACCGGGTCCTTAACGTGGTTAAGAACGGGTATATTGATTGTAAGAGCATGATCTCACCCCAGCGCGAAGCCCTGCACAAAAAGATATACCTTGCCGGGCTAATCTTCCTGGCACTGGGCATGCTCTTTTCGGGGCCTGTGGCAAGCATGGCCATCATGCTGCTTGGAGGCAACTGGTTGGTTCAACCCGGGTATACGGCCAGGCTGAAAACATTTCTGGCGAACAAAACCGCAGTCCTTCTCTCATCCGTTTATTTACTCCATCTGCTCGGCATGGCCTGGACAAGGGATCAGGGCTTTGGCCTGGATGATCTGCGGATAAAAATACCCCTGCTTGTGTTTCCGTTTATCTTTTCAACTACACCACGGTTGTCGCCCCGCTATTTCCAGATCTTCTGCTCCTTTTTTATTGCCGGCGTGCTGGTATCTACGCTGATCAGTTCAACAGTCCTTTCGGGTATCATCCCGCATTTCCAGGTGCATGACATACGCGATATTTCTTTGTTCATTTCGCACATCCGGCTGAGCCTCATGATTTGTCTGAGTATTGGCATGCTGGGGTATTTTTTGCTTGATCTTGTCTCAGTCTATCAGAAATTTTTTTGTGTATTGCTTATAGGCTGGTTTGTTGTTTTTCTTTGTTTACTCGAATCGCTAACGGGTTTGAGTATCCTTGCGGTGTTGGCCGTAACGGGTAGCATAGCCTATTTCAGATCCCGGAAACCCTGGATCAGTCGTCTGGTTACCGCGGCCCTGGTTCTTCTCCTGGTGATGGCCGGACGACAGGTATACTCCATCACCGAGAGTTTCAGGAACCTCCAGCCCCCCGATATCATC
>JABDAO010000019.1:33873-34937 GCA_013289095.1 Bacteroidota bacterium
ACCCAACCCAGCGCACATGGGTACGGGTATGTAAACGATACAGCGTATGCAATCGTCGAAAACGGGACCTATGTAAATCTTGGCATCTGTTGGCAGGAGTTGCAAAAAGAATGGGAAAAGAAAAGCCGGATACCGTATACACAGAATGATGCCAGAGGCAATCCGGTTTCATCCACGCTTTGCAGGTATATGGCGTCCAGGGGTATCCTGAAGAAGGATTCCACCAGTTTTCAGAAACTGAGTCTGGAAGACATCCATTCTATTGAATCGGGGGTAAGCAATTATAAATACATACATATCAGCAGCCTGAATGCACGCATCTACGAAACCATCTGGGAATTGGATGTCTATCTGAAGGGCAACAACCCCAGCGGGCATTCGATGACCATGCGTATTGAATTCTGGAAAGCCGGATGGCATATCCTCAAAAAACATCTGTGGGCCGGTACCGGTACGGGTGATGTGAAACAGGCTTTCAGAGATCAATACCAGACAGATCACAGCAAACTGGATCCTCGCTGGCAACTCCGTGGGCACAACCAATACCTGGCTATTGCCATTGCCTTTGGGCTGCCCGGGCTGCTGTATTTCCTGGCATCACTGGTTTACCCGCTCTTAAAGGATAAGATGTACCGGAACTATTTTTATTCGCTTTTCTGGATCATCGTCGTGATCTCGTTCCTGACCGAAGACACCCTTGAATCGCAGGCTGGTGTTACCTTCTATGCACTTTTCAATGCATTGTTTCTCTTCGCAATGCCCCCTATTCTGTCTCAAACAGAACCGTTAAAAGATAAACAACCAGGTACAGCGGTTTTTCTTCCAAAACAGGGGGCCTAAGCCTATATATTTTTGTCCGGCTGGGATAAATCCCTACTTTTGCCCCACGTAGCACTCATCTTATGTCAAAAACATATTCTACGGAGCAATCCGCCAAAACACCCCATATTGAGTTGAACGGAGATACCGGAGAATTCCTGATCCGTGGCAAATCAATTCCTGAAAATACGGTTCAATTTTACAAACCGTTTTTCGACTGGCTCGAAAATTACAGCCAGGCTCCT
>JABDAO010000020.1 GCA_013289095.1 Bacteroidota bacterium
AAAGGAAGTGATGGTGACACGCGGTTCAGACCAAAGCTATTCGATGGAAGCATTGGCCTGTAAGTCGGTAGGGGTTTTATCATACAGCGTAGGTTCGATGCTTGAAACAGTTCCTGGCATTACTACCGTTCAACTTGGCCGTATCCCGGCATCGCAGGATGAGATAAAAGTTCGGGGCATGCGGGGCGCTGCTTCGGTATTTACTGAAATTAGGGATACGATCGGGAAGACGGATCTGGAGACGAAGGCCCAGCGTACTGCCTTTGCCGATTGTGCCTATTGGGTACCGAATCTGATTACCGATGAACGGGGTGAAGCCCAGTTCACCGCCACCTTCCCCGATAATCTGACGGCATGGAACGCTCATTTTATTGGTATGGCTAGACATAAACATACCGGAATAGGCACGGCCCAGACCAGGGCACTGAAAAAGGTAACGGCATCGATCACAACACCGCGTTTTTTGATTTGCGGTGATGAATATGGGGTGGAGGAGAAAATATTTAATTACACAGCGGCAACCTATGCCCTTGCAGGCAGCCTGCATCTCGGAGAAAAAGAAGTGATGCACCTCGCCGAGTTTCTTGAAATGCAGGTTTGAAAACGCAGCTCCATAGGTTGAATTGGAACGGATCACAATCTCCTTTTCGAAATAATACCCGCCCGGGGTAATGAACTGAAACCGATAGGTGCCGGGAGTCAGGTCATACCAGGTGGTTTTGCTGCCGCGAAAGATCCAATGGTTAGAGGAGTCGGCCCCAACCAGCCTCATGCTCACGGCATAAAACATGGAATCGCCTGCATACCGGCACTGAAATGAGCCATTGCCCTTGGTATCCTTTTCAGGTATTTTAGTTTCATATACAAAGGGGTTGGGCGCATGTGCGGGTGAATGGATTTGAATATCCGACTCTTCATACGCCCTTCTCCAAAAATCTATAGCTGTCGGTTGATCTTGTGGAATAGGAAGTAAACGGCTATGGCCCGGCCTTTCACGCATTTTTACAAATTGGTCGCGGGTTTCATAGCTATAGTTGCTTTCGAATGGAAATGAAACGGTGTATTCATCTCTTTTCACAATCTTTATATCCAAACCAGGTGCAAAAGGGCCCAGTACCGTTTCGTTGCCGCTATAATAGGTATACGGAACATCGTTCAAAAGACAGATCTTATTTCCCTGTTGTATGGAATACATGCTGTGATAAGCAAGGTTAGACAAACAAAGGGTGTGCTGCTCGGCCTCGTACGCTTCGTTCGACGAGAGGAAAGGGTTCTCGTCCCAAAGCGTGACGTTTGGATTTTGAATCGCGAGATCAACAACCAGATTGGTTTTGAAATGGTCTCTCACAACCAAGGTATCTATCTGCACTGTTTTATCGCGCAGCCTGATCAACAGTCTGTGTTTACCTGGGTTCAGGATAATAGAATATGGTTGATCGCCTGCAAGGCTATACCAGTAAACAAGGCGTCCGTCTGCATGGATGGAATAGATCTGTTTTTGCACGCCGTGGCTGAAGACAAAAGCCGCAAACTGGGCTTTCGAATTTCCGATTGAATCCTGTTTCATACAAAACCCGGTTGACGGGAATACCGCTTTGTACCAGGCAATCGTGTCGAGCTTAAACCGTTTTCTGAAATACGAACTTAGAAAATGGGTCGTGGCCTCATTATTTAAATCGGTGTGAAGAGAATAGGTTGAATGTTCACGCATGGTAAATTTATTGTAGAACGGAATCCCTTTTTTTTGTTTGCCAAAATACGGCACGTCTGCGACTGCGGCTTCTTTAAAAAGGCTGTTCACACATCCTCCGCAGAGGTTTACGTTTTTCACAGGCCGACCCTGGTAATCTCTTACCTCCACCTTCATTTTTACCGTCTGACCCGGATATACCGTTTCGGGTTGATCAATCAGTATCTGTAGGTTATTCTCGAAGCAGGAAGCATGCGCTGTACATTCGGCAGCCTCCCCGGCCCAGGTATAATTGCAATGTACTGTATACGAAGCGGTGCTTCGGTCTGCGCATTTCCAGTTAAGAGACCGGGTCAAACCGCTTTCTACCAGATGCTGGTTTTTATAAATGGTATAGGTCACCGCCGCAAAATGAGGGTTGACCAGTTGAAAAAATACCGAATCGCGTGTACGTTGTGACAGCATCCTGACACCCGACCCCTCGCTTGCCATGTCGAGTTTCGACTGCTGATGTTTGCAAACCAGCGTATAACCCGAAGCCATGGGGTTGAGCGGCTCGCTGTGCGGAAGCATAACCTGTTGTCTGCTCAGGGTATCGCTCTTGCTGTCGAGCGCAACCAGCCAGTACGCATCGGCTGAGGTTTTTGAACCGGAGCATCCGGCATGCAACAGACTATCGGAAATCTGAAGCCCCAGCATCTCACTCCGTTTGTCAACATCGAAGAAAAGAACTTCATCGTGTGTTTCAAAATTGCTGTTGTTAAAGCTTACGTTGATCTCGTATTCCCCTTTAATTTCGGGGATGAGTGCCGGCGGTATCAGCACCTGGGTCTCTGCCGTATTCTCCAGATATCCTTGATGCACCCAAAGTGTATCAGGCACGTATAGCGAATCGGGATAAAAACCGGTCAGCGCCGTACGGGTAATAACAATATTGAAACGGCCGTCGAGCAAGGGAAGCGCGTTGGCATCGGTTCCGCTGAGGTGGATGATCACCGAATCTGCGGCAGTAACCGATTTTTTATTCAAATGCGCTTCGTAATGTGTCTCATCAAGCTGATAATCCTCGTACCTGAACCGCTCGGCACGGTAACTGCGTTTACCCGAAGCGCTCAGGAGCTGCACAAAATACGTATGGTCAACCGGAAGCGAATCGTTCAGTACAAAAGAATACGTGTATGCGCCACGGCTTACCGGTTTTAAGAGTGTAGAGAATACGAGATTGCTCTTGTCGCCGATGTAATCTTTGTAGAGTCTCACGGTCACTGCTTTTCTCAATGGTTTTGCTTTCCGGCTTGTCAGAAAAGCCTTGAATTTCACCGTATCATGCGGCAGGTATTTGGGTTTACTGAAGTCGACATACCCATATACGGAACCATACCGGCGATTATCCCCATCATCATCATCCCGATATCTGCGAACAGTTTCCTGAATACGGTATTTGGTAAGATAGATCCATTTTACAGGCACTGTTCTCTGGATGAGATGCCAGGATCTGGTCCAGATGGAATTATTGAATTCACGATCCAGTTCATGAAACTGAATGCACGAACCCTCTTCAACAACCAGCGGCCCACGGTTGTTTGCCCTGGGCAGCGAATACCAACGCTTTATGGGGTTATAGGGAATGGGGGTGCCATTAATGAAAACCCTTGCATCGCCAAGCTCCTTCCCGGCTTTGTCCATCACAATCACAGCCAGTTCGGTAGTCGTTGGCGCAATCATCACCTCAAATCCAGGAATGAGGTGCAGTTTTGATTCCAGCTTATTTTCGCGGGCCCGCAGATAAAGATAATTGCCGGGGTTGAGCGTATGACGGTAAATACTGTCGCTGCAAAAGGAATCGAGGGGGGCTTTCATCACCTCCTCATGGGAAAATTCCTCCGGTCCGTTTACATACTGCCGTGTTTGCGCATTGGTCAGTTGGATGATATACGTGTAATACCCGTGGTTATGGCTTCGGATAAGCGATTGCCCGTGAGCAAGCAGACATAAGAGAGAGAAGAGGCCTTGCAGAAAAAGACAAGTCGCTGTCTTGGCACCCCTGTAACGTCTAGTTAGGTTCATAAGCAGTTTTTAAGTGGCATAAGCCGGGGTTGCCCTGCACGTGATTAACATAAAGTGAAAACCTGGGGATGGCAAGAGATGGGGTGTTGGTTCAACGAATATAAATCAATTTTGTTTCATGCCAATTCGGACCATGCGGGTACCAGGGCAATCGCGCCAAAAAACCTCCGAATTCACAACTACCAAAGCAAATCGTTACCGATTACAGGGTTTCAAATTCGCGTTATTGGAGGATGGGAGCGGGTTTATCCCGCTTTTTCAGTTGGATATGGCTGACGCTCTGAAAAGGCCGGCAGCTCTCAGGAGCAGCGGGTTAACCCATCCCGATGAATATCGGGACCGCACAAATCCTAACACCCAGTGCCCGCCCGGCCGACAGAAGACCTGGTTGAGGCGGTCTGGACAGGCATTAGCGCACAAGCCATCTAATGCAAAATCCCGGTTTATCCTTCTTCACCAAATACCAGGTCTGCTGCCTCTGTCTCCCAAAGCTCGTAATCGTGACTTTCGGGAATCCAGACGCGATTGCCCTGATGCGGGTACTTAAAAAGGAGTCGGGTTCCATCCCGGCATATTTGTATCTTTGAAATGCATCAACCCGTTCACCCCTTGTTTGAAGAATACCTCCACAACATCCCCCCCGACATCATCAAATTCGTGATCGTGGTCATTTTCGTATTGCTCATTGGTCTTGAACAACGCCGGCATCATATCAAGGAAGAATTCGAAAGCCGGTTTGGCACCGACCGCACGTTTACGCTCATCGGTATATTGGGGTATATTCTATACATCATCAGCCCGCTTACACTTGTTCCGTTTCTGGGAGGAGGGGCGGTTATTTCAGTCCTGCTTGCTATCTCCTATCTGGAAAAGATACGGGTACAGAAAATGTTTGGCATCACTTCGCTGGTCATTGCCATTATAACCTATAGTCTTGCCCCGTTGGTCTATACACAGCCAGCCTGGCTGGTGTTGCTGGTGGTGGTTTGTGTGCTCATCATCACCGAAATAAAAGAAGAGCTGTTTGAGTTTTCAAAGAAATTCGACAATACCGAATTCATCACCCTCGCAAAATTCCTGGTGCTGGCCGGGGTCATCCTGCCCCTGCTTCCCGACAAACCCATTTCTGATCAGCTCAATATCTCTCCCTTCAAATTCTGGCTGGCCATTGTGGCTGTGTCGGGCATCTCGTACCTGAGCTATCTTCTCAAAAAATTTGTCTTTCCAAAATCGGGGATTATGCTGGCTGCAATGCTCGGGGGGCTTTACAGCAGCACCGCCACCACGTTTATCATTGCCCGCAAAAGCAAGGAAATCCCGGCCGAAGGCAATAAAGCAATATCGGCCATTTTCCTGGCCACCACCATGATGTATCTGCGTATTTTTCTGCTTGCATTGTTTTTTAATAAAGACATCGCCCTGCTGCTGATCCCTTCGTTTGCTGTTTTTATTCTGGTTTCATCGCTTCTGGCGCTTTACTTTTTCAGGCTAAAAAACACAACCGCTACAGCTCCTGCCGAACAAACCCTGATAGAACCCCGCAGCAACCCGCTTGAACTCAAAACCGCGCTTGTTTTTGCCGGATTATTTATTCTGTTTGCATTCATAACCGGTTTTGTGAGGAAGCAATATGGGGCATCGGGGATAAACGTACTGTCGCTCATCGTCGGAGTAACCGATATCGACCCATTCATCATCAATGTTTTCCAAAGCAAATGGAACCTGGAGAATTCTGTCCTGGTCATTGCCGTACTCAATGCCATTTCGAGCAACAACCTGCTTAAACTAATCTACGGAACCACACTTTGCGATACCGCCATGCGTAAAAAACTCATTGCCGGGTTTGGAATACTCATTGGCATTGGGGTGGTGATGGCGTGTCTGTTTTATTGGTAGCGACCGCGCCCTGTGTATGAAGAACAACCCCAACAGATTAATATCCCGCAGACCATGCTGTTGCTATTATGGCAGGTGCTGAATCCTTTTATAGAGATCATACTTCCTGGTAGCAAGTCCGATTTTTCGATACCCTTCTCCTACTCGCTGGTATTGCGACCGGTCTGTTAAGAAATACTCATACAGGGGATGATCAGATTCCAGGCTCACACTAAAATGACGGGCCAGGTACTGATGCATGGCCCAATTTTCAAAGGTATAAGGATAGGTGTTGACAATGCTTCCCCGAGGAAGCGCCAGACCGATGAGTCTTGAGTCGGTAACGTCATCCATTTCCTTTTCCCGGATCTTTCCTTTTTGCAGACCCGAAAAAACGAGTGAAAACAAGAGAAGCAGAATGGAACCAGCAAATAACCCGTTGTTTAGTCCTCTCCTTTGTTTCATCCATTCGTGCAGCTGCAACACCGCAGGAGCTACAAGCGATGCCAGACAAAGCGCAAATGCAGGAATAGCCGGAACGGTATAAAACCATCGTTGCTCACCGGTTATCATCAATGGTAAGGAAGCACAGGCACCGACTCCCAAAAAGAGTATGGCCTGCTTTTTATTTTCGGATGATAAATGAGTATGTTTATTTTTGTATTTGCAAGCTATAAAAAACAAAACGGCGGCAATCGCTCCCGGAACACCAAGATCAGCACAGAGTTGAACCAACAGGTGTAAGCGGCCCTGACCAGTATCTACATCCAGAATACTGTTTAGCACACGGTCGTGCAAGTATGCACCCAGACTTACCCGTGCCGACGCATTTAGCAACAGCAATGAAAAGCACACCACAACCCCGCCACCCAGAATCAGGCCTTGACACATCATTTTTAGAAATGACTCTTTTCTGTATACAAGCCAATACAGAGATGGAAGCGCCAATGGATATAATCCCGGAAAGCCTTTACAAAGCCAGGCCAGAAGCATAGACAGCGAAGCTGCCAGTAGATGCCAGACAGGGCTCCTTCTCCAGCTGCGAATAATCATCCAAACCGAAATCAGTGAAAAAACACACAGGCTGTTCTCTTCGAGGTTGTTGCGAAAAGCAAAAAAACAAACCGGTGTGATAATCCAGAAAAGGACCGGAACCCATGACATTTTTTGTGCTTTTGACGAATGATGATTTATCTCCCTCCAGATTGCGGCAATAAGCAACGCCGAGCCAATGGCGCAAAACAGGGAATACAAACGCTCAACATAAATACTATCGCCCAGTACCTTAAAAAAAACAGCCTGTATACCAAACGTAAGCGGTGGCTGCTGGTGAAAAAAAGGATGAAAAAGTGTAGCACTGAATTGAGGAAACCAGAACGAGCCAAACCCATGGGCTTCGTTATGAGCTACGGCTGCGTACAAAACACCATCGGCAAACATCCCGTCTTTGATGAGTTCGGGCACCAGCAACAAAATCAACACCGAAATGGTGAATATCCGGAGGGAGGCAAGTGAAAGGTCTTTCAAGATTTATATTCAGGTGGAAATAGCTTAGAAACTTCGTTAAGTCCAGACAGAATTCATTATCGGATCAATGTCAGAAACCCATTGTACTTATACGCCTTTCCATCCACCCCCGTACCGGTAATGATGTAATAATACGTACCATCGACCACAGCAATACCCGATTTGTCGTGTCCATCCCAGCCTTGTATGGGCGAAGTGGCTTCGCTCATTAAAATCCCCCAGCGGTCGTAGATCTTCATGTCGAACTTGGTGATGCCCTGGGAGATGACCGAGAACACATCATTCTTACCGTCTCCGTTGGGGGTGAATACATTGGGCACTGTCATCGAGGATCCCGGTTCGCGTACATGTATGATTACGGTATCGGTAACGCTGCAACCGCTGGCGCCGTTTACGGTAAGCACTGCGGTGTAGGTGCCTGCGGTATTGTAAATATGATCGGGGTTGGGGCCTGTACCGGTTGTGCCGTCGCCGAAGGTCCAGCTCCAGCTCGTAGCCGAGGCAGAACTGGCGCTGGTAAACTGTGCATTAAACGCTGCCAGACCCGAAGTGCTGTCGGCCGTGGCAGAAGAGCTGACTCCCGAACCGTTGGTTACACTGGTGGTGACGGTTTGTGTATAGGTGCCACAGGCCCCTACGAATACAACATTACAGGTATATGTTCCAGGGCCGAGGTTATGAATGGTATCGGTGGTCATACCTCCCGGTGTCCAGGCATAGGTTGGAGCAGGACCCGAATTACCGGTAACGGTAGCATAAGCGCTGGCTTTGTTGCCGCAAATGGCGGTCGAAATACCGGTAGCGGTAACCGCAGGCGCCCCACTCTGACACGAAACCGAGTTGCCTTTGATAAACACGCCGGAGTCGTTATGCCCGTTGGCGGCATCGGCCACTGCAATTTTCATATGGTATGAACTGCAAGGCACCAAGGGTGTTACCGAAGTGAGCGGAACGGTGTAACCATAGTAATCTATATTGTGTGTATTTGTTCCATCGGGAGGATAATTATCAATATAAAATGACGGGTTTGTAGCCCCTGTTCCGAGTGGCCAGCCTCCGTTTACGGTGTTGATTTCAACCGGTGTTCCGCTCGGAAGTGTGGCTATATCCTGGGCGGTATAGGCCCCTCCCGCTGGTTTAGGCCCGGTAATAAATACCCCGAAGGCATCGTTGAACTGGTTGATGTATTTGGGGTACTCATCAGAGCCAAACACAAAGCTCAGTTTCATGCTGTCGCAGATGGCAACAAAATCGAATTGGAGGATACAGGCATCGTAGGTGGCCTGGGGGCTGATGGCGGTAAGGTCGGGATCCGTAAAATTGTTTCCGTTGGTGACATTCAAAAAGAAACTCCCAAAGGTGGCCGAAACCTGTGATGCAATTCCGTTGGTAAGGAGGATTCCATCCGGTATACCCAGGTCGGCACCCGTGTAGGTGAAGGTACCTGCCGCCTGAGGCCCGCAGTTGAGTGTGGCATTCGAAACCGACACTCCGGCTCCGGCAATTTGCTGGGCCAACACACTGGCTGTACCCGTTTGGGTGATGCTCAGCTGCGAAAAAACAGGAGCAGCAAAAAAGAGGAGGAGTATAAGCAATGAGAATATCCGTTTCATAGGAATGTTGATTTTAGATTGTTTTTTAAGGAAGATGAAAAACAATTCCCTTTTTCGTCAGAGAATCAGGCTCTTAACACAGATTCGCTTCAGGTTTCAAAGATAGCCAAAAAGGAAAGAATCTACGAACCTGGAGGAGGATGCCTCCTTTCAATTAACAGGGAGTTAACCTGAACAGAAATCTTCATTTCCCAACTAGTTTGCCCAGGTGCAATCCTTTATTAAGCCCCATTTAACGGGCAATACGGGGAGGAACGGGGGAGACCATTCACACGCTCCTCCGGCTACGTCAAGAAGACGTTTAGTCGTTTTCTTCAAAAATTAATGGCTGCTCCCGACCGGGTTTTCATATAGAACGTACAGCAACCGGTTCATCGATTCAACCCCATCGGGTCAGGGCCAGGCTGCCGGAATGTTGGTTATTTTATCCTGTTCTACCCGAGTACGCGAGTATTTGATTATCTTTCAGCTTCCACAGACTTTTGAGTTGCAGTGCATCCGTTAATCCGTTCCGTTAATCAACAGGATCCTATACATCTGAAATGAAAAAAAAATTACTCGTTATCGTCGTCTTGATTATTACCGGAACATACGCTAACGCCCAGCAATGCCTGAGTTCGGGTTTCTGTTCGAACTCCACCAACCAATATCCTGCTTCTACCTTCTCTACCACTACCTCTGCCTGGACTACCGTAAGCGCCTATATGAATGCCGGCAACTGGACACTCTTTAACGTGACTTCGGGTGATGTGTATGAATGGACCTACTGCGAGGCTTATGGAGGTGTTTCAACCAACTGGCATGCACAACTCACTCTTTCGAACAACGCCACTGCGGCCAATCTTTGTTTCAGCGATAATGAGTGCGGCACCAACGGAAATGCACCCTACATCAGCTGGACGGCTAGCTTTACAGGGGTGGTTAAATTGCTGACAAGCCAGTCGCCCTGTGCAAGTAATACCGGAGCGCCTTACAATACCCTCGTATGGAGACAGAAAAACGGGGGTGCAAGCACCGCAATCCTGGGGGTGGATGTGGCCCATTTTGACAGCGATTCTCCATACGGGCCCATCACCTGGGCAACGGTAAAGACCACCGGCGCCAAGACTTTTGCCTGGTGCAAATCAACCGAAGGAACCACCTTTACCGACCCGGCATACATCACCAACATGACCAACGGAACCGCAGGCGGTGTGGTGATGGGAGCCTACCATTTCGGGCACCCCGAAACAAATACGCCTGCAGCAGAAGTGAGTTTCTTTTTGAGTGTAGCCGGCCCCTATATCAAGGCCTGCTACCTTCCCCCCGTGCTCGACCTTGAAGACCCATCGGGAGGGCCTCCGCTCACAAGCATGACCAGCGCTGCGCTTACCACCTGGGTGAGCGACTGGATGAGCGCCGTGAAAACACAAACGGGCATTTCCCCAATTCTGTACACCGCAGGATCAACAGCCGCTTATCTAAACAGTTCGCTCAATACCTATGGACTCTGGATTGCCGATCCCGATGGCAGTTCCTCGGCTCCTCCGGCCAGTATCGGCGTATGGACCACCTGGCTGTTCAAACAATATTCCTGGACAGGAAAGGTAACAGGCATTGGCGATACTACTGTTGATCTGGATGTCTTCAACGGCAACCAGACTGCTTTCAATGCCCTCATCGGTTGTGCAACCGGTATTGCCGACCAGCATTCGAACCCCGATTTTATACTTTACCCCAACCCGGCCAGTGATCAGCTCACCATCGAAAACACGGCTGAAAACAACAACCAGGAAGCGCTCATCTCGGTGTATACCATGCAGGGACGTTTGGTGCTACAGCAAAAAATGGTGCAGCAAATCACCCTGCTCAATACGGCTGATTTTCCGAAAGGTATTTATCTTGTCTGTGTGAATACTTCGGATGGGATGGTGTCCAGGAAGTTTGTGAAAGATTGATAGCGCAGACACTCTTTTTCTGACATTACAAAGACATCAGCCAGGCGTTTTCCTGTTAAAATCATCACTTACTTCTCTCCTCCGTTTCTCCAAATTCTTAATTTTGCGCCGGTTAATAATCGGCTCAGCAACCAACCTGCCCGTTTCTTGTGTTTTTATGCATTATGTGTAATCGGGACGAAAATCGATAATGTCTGCTGATCCGTCAATTTATGAGTTATATTTGGAGATCGAATGTCCGTACAAAAGCATAACTCCATACAAATCATTGCTTTATCTAGAGAAAGATGGAATTTACAGCCAAGCAGATAGCCGCATTGTTAAAAGGCACCGTTGAGGGCGATCAGGACGCAAGTGTTTCTGTATTGTCAAAAATCGAGGAAGGATCGGCCGGAAGTTTATCCTTTCTGTCGAATCCTCTCTATACTCCGTTTATCTACGAAACCGAAGCATCGGTGGTGATCGTAAACAACAATCTGACCCTTGAAAAACCGGTAAAAAAAACCTGTACCCTGATACGTGTTGAAGACCCCTACAGCAGTTTTGCCAAACTGCTCGAGTTGTATGATCAGACGCGTCAATCAAAAAAGGGTATTGAACAACCCTCTTTTATTTCGGCTTCGGCCAAACACGGCGCCGATTGCTATATCGGCGCGTTTGCCTATATCGGCGAAAACGTACGCATCGGGAACCATGTAAAGATATATCCCCAGTGTTATATAGGCGACAATGCCTCCATAGGCGATAACACCACCCTCTATGCAGGAGTTAAAGTATACCACGATTGTGTGATCGGTACAGATTGCACCATCCATGCAAGCACGGTCATCGGCAGCGATGGGTTTGGCTTTGCACCCAATTCGGAAAACAATTACAAAAAGGTGCCCCAGATCGGCAATGTAGTCATCGGGGATCATGTTGAAATAGGATCCAATACTTCTATAGACCGGGCCACGATGGGTTCAACCATCATACACAAAGGAGTAAAACTCGATAACCTCATCCAGATTGCACACAATGTTGAAATCGGTGAAAATACCGTGATGGCTGGCGGGGTGTTCATTGCCGGTTCTACCAAAATTGGCAAGAACGTAATGATCGGCGGACAGGCCGGTGTGATCGGGCATTTGAAAGTGGCCGATGGGGTAAAGATTGCCGGACAATCGGGTGTGGGATCAAACATCGAGAAAGAGGGCGAAATCGTGCAAGGCTCGCCTGCGTTCCCGATCGGCGATTACAAACGCAGTTATGTGCTTTTCCGCGGTCTTCAGAAACTGAACGACCGCATACGCACCCTCGAAGCATTTATGAAAAAATCAAGTTAATTTCTTTCCCGTTGAGCTCAATGATATCTGATAAAGTGATTGATGTGCCGGTTATGAACGATTCGAAATTCGTGGACGTTGAAAAGGTATTGAGCGAAAAAGCGCCCAGTCTGATGAAATGGCTTCCGAAATTCGTGCTGGCTTATGTTAAGCGCAAGTTTCATGAATCAGAAATAAACCAGATCATGTATGATCTGAAGGATTATCAGGGTTTGGAGTTCAATAAAAAAGGACTTGAAAAACTGGGCGTACATATACAATCCATCAATGCACACTATGTCCCAAAAACCGGAGGTGTTATTGTGGTTGCAAACCACCCCCTGGGCGGATTAGACGGCATGGCCCTGGTTCATGCCGTAGGCGAAGTGAGACCCGATGTGCGTTTTGTAGTGAACGATGTGCTCAAAAAACTGGAGAATTACGGCGATGTATTTGTGGGCGTCGATAAGATCAGCGCCACCTCTACCGCATCGCTTCGTACCATGGAACTGGTGCTCCAGACCCAGGAAGCAATCCTCTTCTTCCCGGCCGGCATGGTAAGCCGAAAACAGGAAGGGGTGATCAAGGACCTGGAATGGAAGAAAAGCTTTGTGACCCAAAGCATCGATCACCGCCGCGATATTGTACCGGTGTTTATTGAAGGCGAAAACTCATCCTTCTTCTATCGCTTTGCCAACTTCAGAAAGTTTATCGGCATCAAGGCCAATATCGAAATGGCATTTTTGCCCGACGAAATGTTCAAACAACGGGGCCGTACCGTGAAGATGCATTTCGGCCCCCCCTTCCCATCGAGTTTGCTTGATCCCAGCAAGTCGCACCGGGCCTGGGCTTCGGTCATCAAACAATACATCTATTCCGAAGATTTTAAACAGGGCAAACATTTTGAAGAATACCTGAAATCCAGCGGGCATCAGCTTCGTACTTCCTGAAAACTGGTTCAATACCCCTTCCTCAGCATTTCTGAAAACTCATCCGGAAGCCTGCTTTCTTCGATGGCACGCCCTGCCCTTTCGATGTCATACTCAAAAATGAATCAAAGAGTTCGCCCAAAGATCTCTGGGCAAGCTTCCATTCTGCGGCATCAATGCAATAACACACCCGGGCCCCTTCAATACCTCCTTTAATCAACCCGGCTTCTTTCAGCTCTTTGAGATGCTGGGATACGGTGCTTTGAGAAAGAGGAAGTTCATCGACGATATCGCCGCAGATGCAGGCCCTTTTCAAGATCCGCAGTTTCAGGATGGCTATCCGGGCCGGGTGAGCCAGCGCCTTTGCATAACTGGCTGTTTTATTGTCGTTTACTGTAAATTCTTTGGTTTTAGTGATTCACATATCGCAATATTTCGATAAATAACCGAGTTCTGCAAAGTGCGATCTTAATTGGAGTACTCACAAAAGGGAGTGAAGAACAAGGGATCTCATAGCCTTGATTAGTAAACCAGCGGGAACGTGCCGGGAACCTTGGGGAACATGTCGGGAACCTCAGGGAACATGTCGGGAACCTTGGGGAACGTGTCGGGAACCTCAGGGAACATGTCGGGAACCTCAGGGAACATGTCGGGAACCTTGGGGAACATGTCGGGAAGCTTAGTAAACATGTCGGGAAACTAAGGGAACATGTCGGGAAGCTTAGCAAACATGTCGGGAAGCTTAGTAAACGTGTCGGGAAGCTTAGTAAACATGTCGGGAAGCTCGGGGAACATGTCGGGAAGCTTAGTAAACATGTCGGGAAACTCGGGGAACATGTCGGGAAGCTTAGTAAACATGTCGGGAAACTCGGGGAACATGTCGGGAAGCTTAGTAAACATGTCGGGAAACTTGGGGAACATGTCGGGAAGCTTAGTAAACATGTCGGGAATCTTGGGGAACATGTCGGGAAGCTTAGTAAACATGTCGGGAATCTTGGGGAACATGTCGGGAAGCTCGGGGAACATGTCGGGAACCTGGGGGAACGTACCGGGAAGCCTGGGGAACTGTAGATCCTGAGCAAGAGTGCGCATCCGGAGAGCTGAAGAGCAAACACTTATGACAGGTGTAAAACAGCCTTTTCATTCAAAAAAATCAAATAAAATGCTTATTTTAACGTTCTGAATTACAGACAACCCGATTCTTGAGAGCTCCACTTCTTATTAGTATATTTCTTTTTAGTTGTTCCCTCTCCTTTGCACAATTGGAGAACAAGGCTATTGGGATGAGCGGCATCTATGATTTCCAGACCAATGGCATCGGTATCGGGCTCAGGGGGTATTTCCCGATCAATGCGGTAGACCGGCTGGCCCTTTCGCCACAGGTATCGTACTTTCCTTCGTTTAATGTGGTGACCGAATTTTATGCAGGGCTTGCAGCCCAATATACGCTGGCCTATGTACAAAACTGGGATCTCTATGGTTTGGCCGCAGGCTATTACGACGACTGGATCAACTATGCAAAATTCGACAGTAAAATAGCCCGTCAAAACAGTTTTGCAGGCGAGATAGGCGGAGGGATTATGCGTTCGGTAGGCTGTTTTCATCCGTTTCTGGAAGGACGTTATGATACCCGCTGGAAGGAAGCGCATATAGAATTAGGTTTCCTGGTCACCCTCGGTGGGGGTTGTTTCAGCCTGGGCCATCATGGCCCCGATCTTTGTCCTGCTTATTTTTAAGTTAATTACGCATCAAACAACAAAAACACATACCCATGAATCACCCACGCACACCCTTTTTCACACGCATCATGCTCCGGAAAGGACTGATTTTCACGACCTTCCTCATCGCCTTCGTGTTTGGAAGCATTCTCTTTCCTTCCTGTTCGAGACAACGCACACAAACTCCGGCCCCCACCACCTCAGCCAATAACAATAACAACACCGCAGCCCTGGGTTATACCAATGCCAACACGTTTCATACCCAGAATCAGCAACAGGAACAGGTGTTTACCGTCGATTCGCCGGGCACAGGCCCTATTGTCGGCGCTATGGGTACAAAACTTTACCCGACCGCAAACATTTTCATGTTCCCAAACGGGGGCAATGTAGTGTACCCGTTCACCATCAAGCTTGTTGAGATTTACCCCAACAAAGACATCATCCTATCAAACATGCCCCCCATTGCAGGCGGTAAAATACTCGATTCAAAAGCCGAAATCAGGGTACGCGCCTACAAAGACACCACCGAACTGGTGCTGCGTCCAGGCAAAAAATTCAATATGCAAACGGCTACCGTCAGTAATATCCTTACCCAGATGAGCGATTTTTACGGTTTCCAGAGCGGCGCCATAACCGATTGGACCAACAATGTATCTACCTTAAACCCCGCTATCAGCCCCGATACACTTTCATCGGTTACAAACCTGGCTTCTTCGTATTCCATGAACATAGCCCGTATGGGCTGGATGGATTGTGCAAAGTTTGATGCCAGCGGGGGCACCCCCACCACCCTGAGCTTTACCACTACCGGCAACAATATCCAGAATATCGAGGTATACCTGGTGTTCCAGAACATCCCTTGTGTGATGAAGGCCTATAACCTGGTATCCGGACAAATACCCATTGGCACGAACCTCATCATGGTGGCATTTGCCATGAATGCAAGCAATCAGCTGGTGTACGACAAACAGACCATCACCGTAACCGCAGGACAGGTTGTTACCCTGAACATGCAAAGCACGACAAGCGCTAACCTGCTTTCTGTCTTAGCTGCGCTTTGATATCCGAAGGCTGATAACCTGTTTAAGGGCATCGCTAATAACCCCGTTTTCTTGCCCGCTCCCTGACCCTTTCCGCCGCAGGCGGAGAGGGCATGTTTGGAAGGGGCTATTAGATATGCCATTAAGTCAACATCGAAAGAAAAAACCCGTAACAATGCTGTGTTAAACGCATTATTACGGGTTTTTTTTGTGGATTTGTAAGCAGGTTTCAGTTTACAAAGGCTTAAACTAGCAATGAGCAACCAGTACGGGGGACGAACCGCATTTAGCCGTACCTTCGCGGCGTTTCAGATCAACAGCTGAATTCGAAAAGAGTCATGAAAAAGATAACCGATTACCGAAAACTCCTGGGCGTAACCCCAACCATTGAGCTGAAAGAACTGAAGACTATCTACCGCAACTTCATGAAGGAATGTCATCCAGACAAATTTCCGGACAATGAGGAAGAAAAGCTCGAAGCCGAGGCAAAAAGCAAGACCGTTATCGAGGCCTATCATTTCCTGGTAAGCATTGCCCCGGAAACCAAGGCCCTGCATTTGCCTGTGTACGAAAAAACAACCAGCACCTCCAGCATCACCGATCTGGAGTACGACAAACAAACCTTAAAAGTGACCTTTGCCGACGGCAGCATCTACGAATATTTTGATGTGCCCCGCAATACCTATATCAAGCTCATCAATGCCGAATCGCAGGGGCGGTTTGCCCGCAGACATATCTATACGGAGTTTGTTTACCGGAGTTTGAGCAAACTGGTGGCGAGTGAATGAATAGGAAACCGCTACTCACTTGAAGATAATTTCGGAAACCGGGGATGGGGGACTTGTCCGGATAACCACGACCTGATATCCGACAAGATTCCACCTATCATACAACAAACCATGTCATTTTCCTCCCTCGGTCTCTCGGCTCCTTTACTGGCAGCATTGACCGGACAAAATTACAAAGAGCCTTTCCCGATCCAGGAACTGGTGATCCCCCCGGTCCTGGCTGGAAAAGATATCCTGGGCATTGCCCAGACCGGTTCGGGTAAGACAGCCGGGTTTGCATTGCCTATCCTCGATCTGTTGCAAAAACAGGTGGAATCAAAAAACAGACATATCAGGGCCCTGGTATTGGTGCCAACCCGCGAACTCGCCATTCAGACAGCCGATGTGTTTCAGAAATTCGGGGCCAAACTCCCCAGGCAGATAAAGACTATGGCTGTACATGGAGGTGTTTCGATCAACCCCCAGATGATACAGATGCAACATGTGGAAATTCTGGTTGCAACACCCGGGCGTTTAATTGAACTGGTTGTATCCAAAGCCGTTCATCTTGCAGATGTAGAAATCCTGGTGCTCGACGAAGCCGATAAAATGTTGAACCTTGGTTTCCGGATGGAACTGAACCAGGTATTGGAACAGCTCCCGGAAAAGAAACAAAACCTCCTGTTCTCTGCTACCCTCGGAATGGATGTTGGGCCTATGGCCAGGTTGTTGCTGCATGACCCGGTGCGTATAGAGGTACAATCAGAAACCGAAAACATAGACCTCATCACCCAAACAGCATACGCTGTAGCCCCAGACCGCAAAGGCCCCTTGCTGCGCTATCTGATCCTGAAACAGGATATGCCCCAGGTGTTGGTGTTTACCTCATCGGTTCACAAAGCGGATGCCGTGACCACCAAGCTGCGCACCAACGGCATCCTGGCCGAAGCCATACACAGCAAGAAAACACAGGGAGGGCGCACCGAAGCCCTCCGAAAATTCAAGACCGGGGCATTGCGTGTGCTTGTTGCAACCGATCTGGCATCCCGCGGAATTGATATCCCGTTTCTTCCCTTTGTCATCAATTATGAATTGCCCCGCTCCCCAAAAGATTATATCCACCGTATCGGGCGCACAGGCCGAGCCGAAAACCCCGGCGATGCCATATCACTGGTATCGCCCGGGGAAGAGCATCATTTTAAAGTGATCCAGAAAAAGATGGGAAAGATCGTGTTACTACAGGAGTCAAACGAATTCGACCTGAAAGGGTATTAATCACACATACCTTATCTTTGCACCATGAAATTACTTTTTTCCATCTCTTTCTCCCTGCTCTCTTTTTTCGCCCTCGCTCAGCTTGAAGCAAAAAAGACACTCCAGGTAAATCCAAGCGACGAAGTATTGATTACAGGAAAAATAAAGAACGATATAACAATCGGGGCAGGAGAACTCTACAAATTTGGCGAACGCAAGATGGGCGATGTGCCTATATTCAGCAACCTGGGCGCAATAAAAGGCACAGCCCGCGACCTGAAAGGCGTGTTGCTGAAAGACATCCTGAGCAAGATCGATATCCAGGCCGAGAATGAAAAGGTGTTGAGCGAATTCTATATCACCTGCATAGCCACAGACGGCTACAAAGTGGTATACTCCTGGAACGAAATCTTTAACAGCGATACCGGAGAAAACGTTTACCTCATCACCGAAAAGGAAGAAATAAAAGCCGCCGAAATGACAGACCGCATTTTGATGATTTCAACCAAAGACTACAAAACCGGAAGAAGATATGTAAAAGGTCTTCAGAAAATTGTGATAGAACGGGTGAATTAGGGCCTGAACTCCTTTTCATTAAACGAAGGGCATCTTTAACTACACGGATAAAACGGTATTCCTTAAAAGTCTTTCTTTAGCTTGGGAGTATGTATTGGGCCGGAGGATTTATCCGATTCATTCCTTATCCAAAATCCTACCGGTAGCGTGACAAGGTGAGCTATTGCCTGAAATACCCCTCAAGGATGCCTACCGGATTTTAATGCCGGGCACCTCTTTTCCCCTTCCTGATTTAATGTCCTCTTTTGCCCAAGCGGGTTTCCGGGCTTCATCTTCCATGCAGTTGGCTTGGCTCCTGGCATCTGAAACTAAATAATGAGGTATAAGTTGATTTGCTTAACGTGCCCAGACGGAGTTACTTTGATCATCATTTCAAGGCGATTGACACGTTGGGGCGGAGTAGTGAACCGGATGTCAGTACACACCAAACACATTTCTCCCTGCTCGCTTGATCTGCTTTGGAGTATCCTGTTAAACGTATACAGAACCTTGCTGTGTATTAGGGCAACAGCAGCAGAACATGAAAAAGATAAAACTCAAAGGAAAACTTTTCTTAAACAAGGAAATCCTTTCAAACCTCAACAAAGAAAAGATGGACGAAGTAAACGGAGGCATCACCATCCTCCGTACCCGGGCTGGTGGAGCGTGTGAGACCAACGACAAAAGTTGTTTTAGAAGATGTGGAAGCTGGTTTAACTGTTGATCGCCCGTTAACCCGTTGCGTACCCGAAACAGGAAATTATCTCCGGGTGCAGGCCCGGAGATAATTTCGAGTACTGATTGCAACTGACCCGTTGTCTTATGAGAAAAACAAATTATTTCCTGCTTGGAATATTCCTGCTCGTGTTGAATGGCCCATTAAAATGTGAACAGGCCGCCCTGTTGAATCAAAAACTCTCAGACCTGTGCAAGGCCTGGGGGATCCTCAAATACCATCATCCCGGTATTGCATCCGGGAAAACAGATTGGGACAGTTGTCTGGTTTCTGAAATTACCCAATTACTCACCGACTCCGCTTGCCCCCTGCATCCACTTGTCTGCAAACTCCTTGCACTGGCCGACCGCAATTATATTCCCTCTCCTGCTGATACCCTGCCTCTTACACCCGCTGCCGGGCCTATCTTTCGAACCAACTATTTCATCCTCCTGAATGACTCATTCACGAACCGTCTTGAAGCGGTAATCAGGGGCCCGCACCGCCGGCAGAATTACTACATGGCCCGAAAATCGCAACTTCTTGACTTTTCATTCGAAAAAATATACACCAAAGGGTTTCCATCAGCGGCTTATCGGCTCCTGGGCCTTTTCCGTTTCTGGAACATTGTTGAATTTTTTGCACCCGATAAAGAGTTAATGGATGCCAACTGGGATCGGACCTTGCTTGACTTCATCCCCCGCTTTCTGCACGACGACAACCGGGAGGCGTACTTCAAAAGCGTTTCAGCGCTGTTGACAACATTGGATGATGGACATGCCATTGTCATGGACCGCCACCGGTTTGATTATCTGGGGAAGTATGAATTTCCGGTGACATTTAAATGGATTGACCAGGAGCTGCTCATAACAGCTGTAGCATCAAAACACCTGGTCAGGAAGTACCAGATTGAACCGGGCGACCATGTCCTGACGCTAAACCACCAGACACCCGAACAACAGATCAAACAACTAGGGCCGTTTGCACCGGCTTCGAACCAGAACCGAAAAATGGTTATCCTCAGTACCTTGCTGGCTGCGTATTCTTCACCCGAACTTACACTTGAACTGGAAAAAAGAAATGGGCAGCGCATCCGTATTATCGAAAAACTGAAACCTCAGTCGGCCTGGACAGTTCTTGTTTCAGAATCGAGAGCAAAAAAAGCCTTGAGACAGATCAACCAGACAACTACAAAAACACTGGCACTGCAAGACATCGGGTATGTCAACCCCTGTTCCTGCAAAAACAAAGCGTTGAAAAAAGCCTATGAAAACGCACGACAGTATCCTGCACTTATTATAGACATGCGCGGATACCCTGCGGATGATATACTCTTGCTACTGAATCAACTGCTTTGCCGGGAGAAAAAGGTTTTTGTAAAATATCTCGTGGCCGATTCTCTTTTCGCGGGGCAATTTTGTTCCCAATCAGATTCCTTGTCCCATTTAGATTCCCTGACACCAGCATCACTCAAAGCGCATGCTGTCTCTTATTCAGGCCCTATACTTGTGCTTGTCAACAGCAGGACACTGAGCGCTTCAGAATGGACTGTCATGGGGCTTCAAACACAACAGCATGTGCTGGTCATGGGCAGCCAGACGGCAGGAGCCGATGGGAACATTGCCCGTGTTCCTTTGCCTGGTGGATTCAATGCCTGCTTTTCAGGGCTTGGGGTTCTCTACCCCGATGGAGCCAATACGCAAAGAACCGGTGTCAGGATCGATATCCCGGTTTCGGAAACCCTGCAAGGAGTGCTTTGCGGAAAAGACGAAATCCTGGATGCGGCAGTTCGTTATTTCAAGACAAAAACGACAATCAATTGAAAAAGAGGTGTGAGAAGGAAATTGGGGTTGGAATTGATACTAAAACACCGGGGCAGAACGTGGGTCTGATATCAGCTGCAAGATATTATCGTTGCTGGCAGATTAACTACCAATCAGTAAACCGGAAGTGATCGTTCTTGTGGATTCGTGCCCTACTTTTCCTGGTTCCTGGCAAATTCATAGATAGAATAAAGGACAACCAGAGGTAGAAGGATAAGGGAAAGCAGCGAATAGATCCCTCCCAGGAAAATGCAAACCAGGAACCAAACCACATCCATCACAGAAACGCTTCTATCAGCCGGATGTTTGTCAAGCCCCAATTCTGTCTTCAAACTACTTACAGGGATACCAAGCGCCTCCTCATCCGTCATCAGGTCATGGTACAGATTACGCGTCCTTCTTCCCCTTGCAAAAGCCATAAGGACTCTTTTCGGATTAATGAGCAGACCCAGCATCATGCCCGAGGCATCTATTAAAAAGGCCATCCAATAGACCTTACACCCGGATGCCAGCTCCCAGGCGCTGATCTCGCTTTCGCCCAGAATAGATCCGGCGCTATACCCTGTTACCAGGTGATGGATATCATGCTTGATAATGGCCTTGCGACGAGATGGGAAATTAGGGATGAAGAAGCTAAAGCCTTTTGATACCTGGATCTTTACAGAAGCGCTGTTTACTCCCCCATCGGGTTCGAGGTTGTTTTGCCGGTAAAATACGGCCAGTAATTCCCTGGGCGTGGATGCGGCTGTTGGTAAGTCTGTGTGCTGGTTCAGCTGAGAAAAGGATTTTACCAAAGATACAATAAGCCTTTTAATGCTACCCGGTTACCTACCAGACCTGCTGAGTGGGCCCGCCTTGCCCGACATTTTTGAAGAGGCTTTGTGAGAGGTGGCTCCTGAGCGAATTTTCAGCATATCTTTACTCTTTGCACACGCAAATTATCTTAACCAAAAATCACTGCCAAGACAGGCACCCTCACCCATGGGCTTAATCTCGAAAAAGAAAACAGTCTTCAAAATAACCCCGGCGCTACGCAAATATTTGAAGACCTACGGACGCGAAGAAAAGATCCCGATAGATTACCTGGATCTCACCGAATACACGGAACACATCACGTTATACGACCGGAGTAAAAAAGATACCTTGTGGGTAACCGTTGTCTACGACCACAGCCATGCCGATATGCTGCACGAAGGACTTAAAAAAGTGTATGCCATTCTAAAATCAGCCGGAGATATATCTGTTATCAAACACTTATCTATAGACCGAATCGATCTTTGTCTGTATGCCAATACCCAGCCCTTCCGTATTAGGGTGGTAAATATGCTGAACGAAAATCACGATTATTTTTATGTGAAACAGGCCGACAGCTCACGCATCTATGGCCTGGAGCTGGAACATATCTTGTCGCCCAACCGTATTGCCTATTTCGTAAGCAATGATACGCTTATTGAGGAACACATCATCGGCATCCCTGCCGATCAGTTTTTGAAAAACAACCTGGTCGACCGGCATTTTGAAGAAACACGTCTTGCCAAGGAATTTGTAAAATTTAACGAACGTTGTTTTGTTCGGCTGCTGGGCGATATGCATACGAGTAACTTTGTGATCGATGTGACACCCGATTTTGAGGAAACGCATTATCGCATGCGTGCCATTGATTTCGACCAACAATCATACGAACGACGTAAATCGGTTTATCTGCCCCAGTTTTTTAAGGAAAACAAACACTTCGTCGACCTGGTAAAGAAAAACCTGACCCTCGAATCGATCTTCCAATACCAGCGCGAAGAACGGGCGCTTATCTTCAACCGCATCCGTTCTTCCAGGTATCAGCTTAAAGGATTGCTTGACACGATGGTACTGGATAATCTTTCACCTGCATCGCATGTAGAGATGCTCCGAAAAGAGCTAAGCGTGCATTACAAATTGGATGCTTTCCTGAAATGCAGGACAATGGGAGAGCTGGTAAAAATGAGTCTGAAGACACTGATCCGTAAAAGCAGGTTGCCTGAAAGCTTTACGAAGACGCGTTGATCAAATCCACTCCTTTTTCTATGGTCACCACACGCAGCTTTCGATCAAAGCAATACTTAACAATAGACTCGAAATAAGCCGGCTTATACCCCAGCGGCGAACAATCATCCTGCACATCGTGCGTATAAAAGATGAGCCATCCCTTTTGCCGAATGGTCTTTTCGATGAAAGCAATGGCAGTATCAAGTGTCAGCTCCTGATCCAGCTGCATGGATTTGAGGTTATTCAGATCAACCGGATTGCGGTTGATCCCTGTCTTTACGCTCCTTGCACTGCTGAAACGCGAACGAATAAGCATTTTTGAACGGATGGTCTGCTCACCGTATGGATAGGAAAAGTTTGAGAATAAATAATCCGGAATAATTTGCCGGAGCTGGTCCTGATTCTCGTCGAGATCTGATCCAATTTCATCTTCCGTTGCCGAATAAAAATGAATGTGGTTGTAGGTGTGACAACCCAGCTCTCCTCCTTCATCAATAACCTTACGGAGATGCTCCCGATCAAAGTAAGCTATATCGGGCTGATCATCTTTGAACAGGCCAAGTGAGATATAGTACGTACCCGCATACCCATATTTCTTAAGTATTTCTCTGGCAGTAACGAATGCAGAGTTGGGTGCGTCATCAAACGAAAAAGAGAACATCGGTTCACTGAAGTCTATGTTTCTTTGCTGACGCACCAACCTGCATGCAATAATGCGCCGTAACTTATCAATCCATTTCATGTCAAATGTCAGCTTGTGCGTTTTAATTTCTCAATGACGGGTTTATGCCTTGTTCAGGCCATGAACCTGTCAGGATGGGTCAGTATAGGCCTATCCGTTTGCTAATTTTAATTTTTTGTTCCTTCCACAGCTGCCTTGAAACAAACAAGGGAAAAGGCTGGTAACGCAGCACATAGCGGGAAAGACAATATCCATATAACTGTAGTACGGCTCCCAGCAAAAAAGGCTTACGGAACACATCCCTTGCCACATTACCCAGAAAGAATGGGAGCCAGTATGGAACAGAGCCTTTGTAAAAGCCGGTTACATAGTGGTTCTGAAGTTTTGATTTGCGGATCCCTTCTGGTTTTAAATGATTGAACCAGATATCAAAGGTCCTGCTTTTCCAACCCAGGGCCCGAGTTGCAATAAATGCCAGGTCATCTTCTCCCCTGGTCTTGCTTACAAAGAATTTCCCGATATCAAGGAAACAGTCATAACGGATAATCAGACTGGCTCCCCTGCCGCTGGTCCAATCCTTAATTGTCTCCGGAATCCCATTCTCCACCAGCCTGCCCGAAGCTATGCCCAATGCCGCATCGTTTTTGAACTCACGTGTGATGCTGTCAAAGAAATCACTGCCAAAGCTTGTATCTGCATCGATCTTTGCAAGTAAATGAACGGCCTCCGACCGCAGGCTATCGGCATGATTCATGATAGCGGCTACTCTTCCACCCGTATTTCGGAGCTCTGGCCTGAAATCATAAAGCTTGATATAATTAATAAAGGGATGAAGCTGCCTGTATTTTTCTATGATTGCATAGGTATTGTCAGTCGAGTCATCATCCATGATCATCCATTCAGCCGGCAGTACGGTCTGGTTGATGACCGACTGAATGGTTTGTTCAATATACAGGCCTTCGTTTTTAGTCGGTGTGATAATGCTATAAATCATGTTTCACATTTTTATATTTAAAAAAATAAGCATAGCAGGTTCCGGCAATAAACTTCAGCAGGTAGAAAGGCAGCAATTTTTTTTTGCCGTGCAAATAAAAGAACGCCATTTGTTTGGGCAGATAGTTCACAGAATTCCAGGTAAAGAAACTTTTCAGGAATACGGGCAATCGATCCTGGCGAAACGCGGTTCCTTTGGCCGTTTCCTGCGTACGGTCGAATACGATACAGGAATATGAAATAAAAACGAGGAACCCCTTTTTCCAGGCCCTAAGGGCAAGGTCATCATCAGAACCATATTGTGGAAAGGAGTGTTCGTTTAGAAAACCAACCTCCAGGATCAGCTTAGCGCTAAAAAAGCTGCCCCGGCCATTTAATGCAAAGCTGGGGTATAGACCCAGTGGGGGGATGTTTTCGAGAAGTTCAAAACTTCTGTGGTAATTCATGACCCGATAATAGGTCCAGTCGATCGATTTCACACCCGAAAAGGTAACCCGCAGCGGACTGTTATCTGTAACCGAAATGCTCCCAATAATGCTGTCGTCTCCGGCCGAATAAGCCGATTCAATAAGCGCGTTTAAATAATCCGGGTGTATTTGAGAGTCATCATTGAGCAGCAACAGGTAATCCGGGCAAAACCGGCAAATGGCATATTTCATCCCTTCGTTGATGCATTTGGTCCACCACCAGCCTCCCGGCCCCCGAAGGGTTATATAGGAAGGAAACTCCCTGGCCAGCATTTCACAGGTATCATCTGTACAGCCGTCTACTACGATCACTGGTATGATATCCACGTTATACCTGTTTTCAAGCTTCCCGATCTGCAAAAGCAACTGAAAGAGGTAATCCCTCCTGTTAAAGGTAGGGATGATGATACAAATACTTCCGATGTGTTTTCCCGTTTTCATTTTTAAACATTCCATAATAAAAGGCAGCGCCAAGGGCTGTTCAGTTAATTTCCAGCATGGGGGTGTGGATAGGGATACGTTTGATACTGGGGCTTGGGAACGAAATGAAAATCGCGTTCCTGTTGAAAATATTGGGGTAAATAATTATAGAAGGAGCCACTGGTATCCGTACCTATATAAGGAGTAAACTGATTGTTCCAGGTAAAAAGATCGCCGTCGCCATGACCATTTACTATACCGGTATCATTTGATCCAAAAGCCAGTCCACTTGCGTAACCTGGTTGAGTAAAAATCGGGTAAGTCTGAGGGCCGGTAATCACAAAATTTGAAATGCCAACCCCGAAGCGGTATCCTTGGAACTGATTGTCATGTATCAGCGCCTCACCTCCGCGCACCATCACTGCGTTTTCGACAAGATTTTTGGAACTCTGGCCCGGGACAATGGGGGTCCCATCCATGAAAGTAGTATTGACAACCGTATTGTTGTAGATTTCAACCGCCCGGGTGCTGTAATAATTCAAACCCGACTGTTGTCTCGCTTCATGAGCGTCGATGGCCTGGGCAGAATATGCCCCAATGTTATTGTTGGCAACGGTATTGTACCTGAACACATACAATGCACAACCTCCGGCCGCTACCGAATGCCGGTGAAAATCGAATGTGTTGTTTTCAATAAAAATGAAGTTTTCAGACCCAAAGCGGGGGTCTGTGATCCATTGTTTATTCGCCCCGAAGATCACGATGCCATACCCCAACCCCAATCCAGTTGGCCCTTTGACATTGTGCGAAAACATGCAACTCGTGACAAGGCCCCGGGCCACCAGATCATCATGCTGTACACAGATAGCCGCACTTCCAAAAAACTGGAAGAGGCACCTCCTGATCACAAAATCCGTACAGCTGATCATTTTAATGCCTATATCAGGGGCCAGAGACCCTCCATCACCGGTTGTAACACAAGGAGACTTACTCCGAAGGCACAAATCAGAAACGAATATGCCACTCGGCTGAGTGCTGTTGATATTGAATTTAAACATGCAATTCAGACTATCAGCCGAAAGCAAGGTGTCACTGAGCGACTCGGGTCTGAACAAAATAGTGCTTGTCATTCCACTGCCGGAAACAGAAATAAATTTCGTAATAACAATGGTCCTGACTACGCTAAAGACCCCTTCAGGCAGTCTTATCTCGTCACCATTGTTGGCGGAGTTAATTGCGGCCTGGACGGCGGGCTGAATATCATTCAGCATTCCGGGATTCTGCACATAAATGACATGGTGGGGCCCCGAATTCATCCCTCGCAGCAAGGCTGTCTGCGCTGGAGAGAGCGGCTCAGGCTTCTCGATATTCCCTTTTTTGCATTCCAAGCACAGCAACAACCCGCCGGTACAAAAAAACAGTGTTAAATATTTCATGTGCACTAGTTTTTAATGATGAAACTTTTCTATTCTTCAGAGCTCACTTCAAATGATGTTTTCTATTTGCCCCTCTTTGCGACCAGGTCTACCCCTTTCACTGTCTCGTTCACAAGCCGACGGCTTATACAAATTCACAAGGACCCAGGCGTATTCACATCCCTTAGTCAATGAACTGTCTTGACCATACTTCGAGATTTATCCATTTCCAGATATCCTTTGCGGCATTTGTTTCTCTGTTTATATGGCGCAGGTGTTTCCTTCTGCATTCGGCCACATTAAAATACCCCCGTTCATTGAACGATTCGGAGTTCAATAATTCGTTTACATAGTCAATGAATGGTGTTGTCCGTAACCATTCATCGGCCGGGGTGGCAAAACCAATCTTGTCTTTTCTTGAATAAATAGGAGCCGGCAGGAAACCCTTCATGGCCTCACGCAACAAATATTTGCTCGTGCCGTTTTTGAGCAGTTGCCCCGATGGCACCGATAATGTTTTCTCAACAAGAATATGATCCAGAAAGGGTATCCGCGATTCAATTGAAAAACGCATAGAATTCATGTCATCCCATTTTAATAAATGTTCCAACTTGAATTCAAAATGCTTCAGGCAGAAGTCATGTACAGACGAAGGGTTATGGAGGTCGCTTCCAAGCGTTGATAAGGCTGAGAGCCGGCGATGAAAGTTCTTTGATATACAACTATTTCCCTTTCCTGAACGCCGTTTCATAAATTCGGGGAGAAGGTAGTACCCCAAATACAAAAAGGCTTCTTTTGATGGGTTGTTCCGGTAACAACCTACAGATTCCCTGGCTGCAGCAAGCAGGCGCCAATTGAACAAGAGTTCCTTGATGTAACATCCATAAAAATAATTATACCCTCCCAGCATTTCGTCAGCGCCTTGTCCATCGAGCGTTACGGCCACCTTGCCTTGCGCCAGTTGCATCACCTTATATTGTGCATACGGACTGACGCCTGGCATAGGCTCCGAATGAGAAACGATAAAATCTGTGAACTCCGAATAAAACACTTCGGCTGAAGGAGTAACCGCATACATATTCCGGAAGATCGGTTTAAAGCAATCAATGAAACGGCTCTCATCTGCTGGATCCGACCTTCCATAGACGGCAGAAAAGGTTTTCAACCCATGCAACTGATACTCCTGACTAAGTACAGAGGCAATGGAAGAAGAATCAATGCCCCCGCTTAGACAAACTCCCACGGGCACATCACTGCGAAGCCTTAGACCAACAGACCGGGTTAATTCATACCTGAATTCGGGAGGGGTAAGTCTGGTTGGATATTGCAGGGAAGCCTGGAGGTCATACCACTTTCTGCAACTTACGACCCCATTTTCAATACGGATGCAATGCCCGTGCTGCAATTTAAAGACCGATTGAAAGAATGTTTCCTCAGATTGATCGGTGCGGTTGAATACAAGGTATTCGAAGATTATTTTCTCATTGGCAACATTCTTCCCATTAAGTGGAAGGAGCGCTTTTATTTCGGATGCAAAAACGAAACGGTTTGCATCACATTGATAATAAAATGGTTTTATTCCAAACCGGTCTCTTGCCCCGAAAAGGATGTTTTGTTCCTGGTTGTAGATAACAAACGCAAAATCGCCATTGAGACGCGAAAGACAGGCCTCCCCCCACTCCAGGTATGCGGCCAGGAGCACTTCGGTGTCGGTTTTTGTTTTGAACGCATATTTAAACCCGAGTTCCTGTTTGAGTTCAAGATAATTATAGATTTCTCCGTTGAATACAATCCAGTGGGTTTCATCATTGCTTTTCATGGGTTGGTGACCTGCTTTTGACAAATCAAGTATACTCAGACGCACATGACCCAGACCCACATTGTTGTGAATAAAGATCCCCTCGTCATCAGGACCACGGTGTTTCAGCTCCGTGAGCATAGACCGGATGAGACGGGAGTCCACCGGTTCGCCTGAAAGATTAACAATGCCTGCTATTCCACACATACATTCAGGAGTTGATGATGAATTTTTTGACTTGGTTTTTTATATTTTGAAAGATGATCTCCTTGGTCCACGGAATGATCCGGTCGTCCCAACGCTGAGGGTGAGTCGTGACCATAATTTGATCAGGAAGCTCCTGCATCCGCTCGATAATATCAGCCGTCGAACGGAACTCAAGCGAGTATGAGGAAGTCACTTTATCGCGTACGCTCATGTTTTCGCCGTTCCATCTGCGCCCGGTGTCGGTGAGATAAAATATTTTATTAAAATCAGTCTCGAAATAGGGCTCACCGATGATCCCATACTCGGCATATGAATATTCTTCCCAGAGTTTGCGGTTGTCCCAAGGTGTGAGAGGGCTGCCATGCATACAAATTGTCCGCACCGGATAAAACGTCCTGAAATATTCGAGGTTTTTCCTGAACGCAAGGATGGCCTCTTCCTTATCGCCCTCTGCTTCTGCGAGGTCTTCGTAATGATACCCGATCTCATGATCGAGATTCATGATTGCCCTGATCACTTCCGGGTCATTGCTGCTGTTCACAATCCGAAAATAGTATGTCGACCGGATGCCCATTCTATACTCAATGGCAGCCATCCGCAATGAATTTTGAGGAAGATCATCAACATCATGACGCAGGATGATCTGTTTTCCTTCGCAGCCTCTAGTTAGATAATCTTCGTAAGTTAAAAACCCATATCCGTTACGACGGAGTGCATTTAACAAAAGTTCATAAGCCGTAAGTGTGAAGTCCCTCTCAAAGAAATACTTTTTCATCTTTCCTAGATTTAACACGGCAAGTGCTGGCCATGTGTTTCCAATGATTCACACAAAGTCGGAATCAGCATATCCTCCTCTGAACCTGGACTGATACCCTGGGTCGTTTTGTACATCCTGTTTGCTTGCCGGATAGTTCTCTACGAACCACACCATAAAGCCCGTAACATCAATCAAGGTGCTGACCACATCCGTTGATTTTACCTGAAACTCTGATTTATAGCCTGGGTTTTTTGCCAGCGCCACGGCTCTTTCAACAACCCCTTCACTGCCCCTGAATAGTTCAATAAGGCCCAGTCTTACCTCTTCATCAAGAGTGCCGGCCCTGGCCGTACTGATGCAGAGGGTAGGTGTTCCGAGGAACGCTGCTTCGGCCGACATGGTCAGGCTCTCGCTCACAAGCAATGCCGCGTCTGCCATAAATCCGTGCATCTCAGCCGGATGAATTGAATAACCATACGCCTGGAGGTCGGGCGGCAGAGGCGATTCAGAAGAGATCACGATGTCTGCATATTTAGATAATTCACGAACCAACGCATATTTTGTTTCCCGAGAAAGACCCGAAAGGCCTATATCATGGCTTGCTTCCCATGAAACAAAACGCAGAATGATATACTTCCGTTTCATCGGCCCGCTCAGATCACCCGCAGTACTTCCCTTTTCAATAACAGCAGTGGCCCTGGTTACGTTGGTTGTATCCGGGGCCTGAAATCTCCGGGGATGAAGCGAGCAGAGCTCCATAAACCCATTGAACCGTACATGCTTCTTTCCATACGATTTTGTGTATACTCCGGGGGTCAGGATCGTTTCCGTAAAAGGCACATACATCAGCTGGGCAAAGAAGTTATGATCGGTATCATCAAAAGCCAGGTGGGGCTTCCCGACCAGCCAGGCAGTATGTGCAGCATAAGGCGACCCGAAGCTCACGAAGAGATCGGGTTTCACTTTCAGCGCTTTGCGAAGCAGGAAGAAATCAGCACTCAGGATATAGACCAGCTTACCCAGCATACTCTTCCTCCCCTTTCCACGGTTGCTGTATTCGAGCTTGTAATGGTCAAGCAAGCTTAAGGTCACTTCTTTATCCCTGGCAGTAATAAATACCTCATGTCCTTTGGTGTGCATAATGCGCACAAAGTGCCGGAAGTAATGTACATGCGCCGGGTGCCCAATGTCTATAAATATTTTCATGCTCTTCATTTAATCCGATTAGTAACCATGACCGCGTTTGGGTGCATTTAATTTTCTATTGTATGAGCCATTTGAACCTGTTTTCAAAATCAAGTACCTGGACGTGGCACTTCCAGCTTTTACTGCACCCGCTACCTGGGCAATGGGCATGTAACCGATAAACAACAGGCTGTAAAAGAATGGTTTTAAAAAGATTGATTGACTGAACCCCAACATCAATACCACAGCCAGGGCATATGCTGCGAAGTTCACGTTCATTCCGCTTCGGATGCAAAGCGACTTGAGCGATACGTAGTAACGGTAAAAGAAAAATAAAAAGAGGAAGAGCCCATAGGTAGCAAGCAGATCGGTGACACTGTTGTTCCGGTGTTGATCTTCGGAAAAGAAGGAGAATGTTTTTCCACCAAACCGCATCACGCCCCGCCCCCATCCGATCAAGGGGCTTTTTGCAAAATCGCTTAAATCGGCAAGAGCGCTTCCAAAGCGGGAGGACGTGGTGGTGCCAGCCATCTGAATATTCTGCTCAATCTTGGTACTCAGAAAATCGAGGGAGAAATAAAGCCCAAGTACGGCTGGAATAAGGATAATACCCAGCAGCGCTTTTTGAGCTACGTTTTGTCTCACAAAATAATAGGCCGCTATCAATACAAAGAATGCCAGATAGCCGGCCGTTGAAAAGGTGGAGATCAAAGCAAGGGTCAGGACAATATTAACTCTCGAACCTGCTCTCTGCTCACGTATCAGGTTAAACAGCAGAGCCAAGACCAGAAATACGGCAAACAGGCCAGGCTCCCAAAATGGCCCGGGGTTACGATACTCGGTGAGCACGCATTCATGAAAACAAAAAAGAATATTCGTAGGCCAAACCGTATAAAACCCTGTCTGCTCGGCGAATGGTGTATCAAACAACGGGCACACTTTGGCGACAAAGAAATTGAAAAACCCGTGCGAAAGAATGGAAGGGATAAAAAACGAAAAGCTGATGATTGAACACACATAGAGAATGTTCACGAGGTATCCGGCAAAGCGCTCACGGGTGAGACTTATTACAAAATACCCAAGGAACATCCGGATGAAGGTGCCGGCTATCATAACCGGCTCAAACGGTTTAATAAAAAGAAACTGAAGAACCTCAACGACCAGGAAGAAAAGCACCACAGCCATTATCTTGGAATCGAACACAATGCTCCTTTTCAAAAAGATAAAGCACACGAAGAGAAAGAGCAGCAGAAAATGAAGCTGGGCAACCATAAAGTATGGAAAACCGCTCACCGCAATCAGACCTGTTACCATAAAATAATCGGTGGCCTCCCTCGACCTGAGAATTTTGAACATGTTCAGTCGCTTTGGGTTGTTTGCCTGTTAAGAATACGTTTCACCTCAAAGGGGGCAACAGCGGCGCCATAGATACTGCAAATGATGGTGGAAAGAATAATGCCCACAATCCCCATTTTCAATGTCACGGCCAGGTAATAGGCCAGGGGAACAAACAGCAACATGCCCGCGACATTGACTAGTATCTGCAAACGGATCTGCCCGATACCATTGAGCACCATGATGTACATATTCCCGAAACAAATAATCACCGTATACAACATCATAAAGAGGGAAATCCGAAAATCGACCACTACCTTGTTCCCAACCCAGAGACGGTACGCTGAATTCGAAAATACAAGCATAATGATGGCCACAACAACCAGGATCAGCCATCCTGCCAACAATTGTTTCAACGAATTCCGAATCCATGCAAAATCAAGTTTGACATAGGCCTCTGTAAAAGCCGACCAATAGGGGGCCGTAATGATACTGAACACCATTGTGATCATTCCGAAATACCGAAAAGCTATATTATAGGGCGTAACCAGCTCGGGCGAAAAGAAACGGCAGATAAGCAGATTGCTGGTCTGAAAAAAGATCAGGACCGTGAGCTGGATGACAAAGAATTTAATCCCCAGACCCAACACTTCTCTCAACAAACCCAGATCAATATCTTTGAGACTCGGGGCAATGTTCCTGAAACTGTTCCGGAAATAAAACACATTGACTCCTGCCAGGACGATTACCGGAATAATCGAAAAAACAAGTGCAATCAAATACAGCGATTCATGCGTATACCTGATCAGTACAATGATGGAGAGAAGCACTGCCAGGTTGGAGAGCATACCATAGAGTGAGACCAGGGCCGGTTGCTGGTGGCTCAGAAAAACACTGTTGATGAGTTGCAAGATGAATTGAACGGAAAACATCGAAAAGAGCAAAAAAGCAACCGCCCGCAAATCCTCGCGTCCGTCATCACGCAATTTCAGGATTGCATTCCAATCAAGATGGGAATTCAGAAAAACAAACGCGGTAAAAAGCAGACAGCAGATCACTGTTATTGAAAGATAGGCTGAACTTACATAGGCTTTAGCCTTTGTCATTTCGTTTTTGGCCATGGCTTCGGCGAGCTTGTTTCGCAAACCATGGCCCAATCCGATATCAAAGAAACTGATCCAGCCGAGCATAGAGCTGATCGTGAGCCATACCCCATACTTGGTCGGACTGAGGTAGTTAATGATCAGGGGCACCAGCGCCAGGTTGATAAGCACGCTCACAAACTTGACAGCAAAAGAACTCACAATATTCTTCTTCATTCTTGCCGACCTGCTCTGGGAGTCTGAAAAATACCTGTCTGAAATCATTGTGTGTTGATTAGTTCTACGTCTTGTTTATTTACACTTTCCTCTGTTTTAATCCTGGGCAAAGTATTCGTTTTTGATGCTGTGGGCCGAATTGTCTCCCTCCACATCATTCATCAGCCAGAAGAACCGGTTTATTTCCTTACTTTCTATTTCCCTCAACACACTCATTGCCTGGCTTCTGGGCGTAACTTTTTCGCGTACCACGAAAATATTGAGGTCTGTATATTTCATGAGCAGATAGCCATCGGTCACAAGTCCTATAGGAGGTGTATCGATGATCACATAATCGTAGCGTCTCCGGAGTTCAGCAAGAAACAGAGCCGTATTCCGCGAGCCAACCAGCTCGGCCGGGTTTTGAAGTACCGGGCCCGCCCCGATAAAATCAAGATGTGGCAGGGCGGTATGCTCCAATACCTCATCGATCGAGGCACGGGCCGAGAGGACAGAACTCACACCCAGCTGACAGTCGAGATTCAAGGTCTTGTACAGGCCGGGTTTTCGGATGTCGAAGCTTACCAACACCGTTGTTCGTTCCATCAGGGCAAGCGCCATGGCCAGGTTCAATGCCACGAACGTCTTGCCCTCGCCCGAAACGGATGAGGTCACAAGCACCAGTTGATTCGTCTTGCCATCCAAATAATGATCGAGGTTTGTACGCACAGTGCGTATCGATTCGGAGAGAACCGATTTGGGGTCATCCAGGAGCACGGTATCGGGTACACGCGCTTTTTTGTGATAGATCCTCCCAAGAAAGGGTCTTTCGGTGAGCTGGTGCATCACCTGTTCATCTGAAACGCTATGATCGAAGAAGTTCCCCACCCCGAACCTGACAAATGGAAAGAGCAGGCCCAGGACAATGGCAATGGCATAATTCACCGCCTTATTTGGAAAAACCGGGTTTGGCTGCAATAAACAAGCAGGCTCAAGGATATCGGTGCCCGGAATATTGCTGGCCCTGGCCACTTCTGCTTCGGCCTTTTTCTGGAGCAGGTAGTTGTAACTGTTGTCGTTGAGTTTGTATTTACGTTCAATGCCGACCATCTCCTTCTCGGTAACAGGCAAGGCGCTGATCTGTGCATTCTTTTCTTTCAGTCTTTCTTCCAATGAACCCAGCTGTATTGTATTTGCATGGATGAGATAATCGATATTCTGCCCAAGCGTGTTTTTCTGGTTCGAAATTTTCACCCCCAGGTTTTTATACACCGGGCTTGATGCCTGCTTGTTTGCCAAGAGGTTGTTGCGTTCGGTGCTTAACTTTATATATTCATCGATCAAACCGGCAAGCACATTGTCGTTAATGCCAATGGATGAAGGCACAGGCACG
>JABDAO010000021.1 GCA_013289095.1 Bacteroidota bacterium
TCAACTTCTCTGCAATCATCCCTCCCCGCGCAGCCATGGCTTTTATTTTCAGATACGGAACACGCAGGCTGAATTTGTCTCGTTGGGTTTGTTTGTGCAAGGCCACCTCATTGTACACCCACCTTACTGCAAACTTGTAGTAGTTGATGTTATAGGTGCGTTTGAAATCGATGTCGCGGTCGGTGGATGATTCCCAGGGAAGGGTTTTTAGAAAACGGCTTTCTACTTCTTCGTAAAGCCGGGTGCCGCTTATCGGGTATGCAACGGTGATGGTATATAAATCGGGGTTGGATGTCTTGAGATGGTGCAGGGTTTCGATTACACCATCATCCGTTTCTCCCGGGTAGCCCAGCATGATAAAGGTGCCGGCCTCGATCCCGCTTTTGCGGGCAAGCTGTATCATCTCTCGAACCTGGTTGACGCTTACGCGCCGGTCCATGGCATCGATTATTTTTTGTGATCCGCTTTCTGCTCCGATCCATACCCTGAAACATCCGCTTTGTTTGAGCAGGCCGATGACTTCCTGGCTCATCCGGTCGGCACGGGTGATGATTTCGTAAGGGATGTGTACCTTGCGTTTGCTGATTTCTTCGGCAAACTCTTTCAGCCATTTGTGAGAAATGGTAAAGACATCATCCACAAACCAGATCCGGTCGAACTTGTAAGCGTCTGCCAGGGCAACCATTTCATCCACCGTTTTCGAAGGGCTTCTTCTGCGGTATGTTCCTCCATAGACAGCCCGGCTGCACCATTTACAGGTATAGGGGCAGCCCCTCATGGTGCTGAGTGATATGACATTATGTCCATGCCTTTGCTTCCAGGTATCGAGATAGGTCTGGAGGTTTATCTTGTTTCGGGCAGGGTAGGGCAGTTCGTTGATGTCTTTTCGCAAAGCTCGTTCGGGGTGTACAACAACAAAGCCTTTGTCATCCAGCCGGGCGATGCCGTGTATGTCTTCCAGCTTTTTGTCTTTTCCCGAATAGTGCGTGGCCAGCTCGGTGATGGTTTCTTCGCCTTCGCCGATGACGATCACATCAGCCCCGTGTTCCAGGAACTTTTCTTTGTGGCTTCTTACTTCGGGGCCCCCCAGGATGATTTTTGTATGTGCCAATGTCTGTTCATTGCGGATAAACCGGATGATGCGCAGCACATTCAGCTTTGTCATTAAGTTGGTATAGATGGCCAGGATATCCGGCTTTACATGCAGCAGATGGGCGCAAAGTTTCTCAAAGGTGGAGAAGGTAGAATCGAACACCGTATTGGGGAATCCCTGTTGTTCGAGCCAGCCCGACAAATACAGGATGCCCAGAGGAGGATAAGGTTTCATGATCTCCTTTTCCTTTTCATCCTCTTCGAGGAAATATCCGTGTGTAAATACGATGTTCATTTTTGTGATTTGCTTCGTTTGATAAAACGTAGATTAGTATGACGGTTATGATGGTTCTGATTTCTTAAGATCGTAAAAGATCATAACCATCATACGAATCTGCGTTTCATCACTGCCTGGTTAGCGAAGTTATCTATTCTTCCCGACACAGGAGATGTCTTTTGCCCGATTCATCCTCCGCTCTTTTCCAGACAACAATACCAATACGCTTCCCCAGGGCTGATTGCAGGCTTGAACAGACGGATTTCTTTTATCCGCAGGTGTCTTGAATGCAGGCCATGCACGAGATGATGCATCAGCTGGAAGTTGTCTGGGGAGAAATCCATGACAATGAATGTTCTGTCAGGTGCCCCCCGGTTGATGCATTGCAATGTTCGCTGTGCAAGCTCTTCGGGAGATACAAGCGGTAGCTTTTTTGAAAAGTAAAAGCTCCCGAATTGGTTCAATATCGGATAAAAGACCTGCCTTTGAAGATACCCCGAGATGACAGGACCCGAATAATAAGGGTTAACAACAATCAGATCCTTTGCCGAAGAAGTTGTGAGAATAGAGGCGCTGACGGCGCTGCCTTGTGAAAACGGATGCTGAAAGACGGTGTATGAGGCCCAGCATCCTGAAAGAAGCTGTGTGATCAAGATACTCCAAAGAAAGGGATTGAAGATGAGATTCTTTATCTTTTGCATCCCACGATTCCGCCGGTTTTCAACACGCTGTCCACCACCGTCGTCTTGCTGTTTCTCCATCCAAATGCAAACCAGGAAAGTCATGAATACATAGCCCATGTAATGAACCCCGGTGAACAGTTCGAGAATACAGGATGCGCCGGTGATGAGCAGGGTGCCCGAATAGAAAACAAATAAAGAAACCCGGTTGCGGTAAAAGAAGATGAATGGCCCCGTAAAGACCAGCAATGAAAGCCCGATACTCAACGGTTTAAGGTGTGTCACCAGATAATTGCTGTTCCAGAAATACGGCGTTGAAAAGTCGGGCAGCGTATACATGCCCTTGAAATAGAACGAAAAAGCCTTTGATAAACGCGTGCCTGTATACGCATGGCCGGAGATATTGTGAATGATGAGCGTATCAATCGGAGGCATGATCCAAAGGGCAGAAAGAAACAGGCCCGCTGTAAAAAGCAGGAGGTAAACAGGATAGCGTTGTTTGGCGGACTTTTCGGAATCGGTAAAGAAGGCATGGGTCATTGCTGCAAAGAGGGGCAGGCTTAGCAGGAGCGAAAGAAAATGGGTGTTTGAAAGGAGCAGGAGAGCGATGAGCATACCGGTGTAATTCCTTTTCTGACTGGTGTAACAGATGCAAAACAGGTTCAGGAACAACCAGGTCAGGCTGTAAGTCCGGCAGATGATATTGTACTCGAACAGAAAGAAATAACCAAACAAGATGCAGCACTTTTGAAGCAAGGTAAACGGAGCATACTTTAAAAAGAGAAATGCTGTGCTTACTACAATGGCCAGGTGAAGTATTTGCATAGAAAAGGCTGAGCTCGTAAACGCAGAAAGCAGATACAAAAGCGTATACCAGATAAACGGATGCCCGTCGTACCTCGAATTGTGGAACAGTTGCAGGATCGAATGGCTGTCTCTCGCCACAAGCCAGGTATCCATTTCGTCCAGCCATAATTCATGATGGATAGCCCCGGCAAATGAGAGCAGGACAAATGCCAGGAACAGCATGGCGTAGATAAAGCTATTGGTCTTGCCTGTGTTTGGAGGAAGAGGTAGAAACGGTTTAAGAAAAGAAAGCAGGTTCACCGGATTAATGTTTGGCCGAACGGCGCATGATTTGTTTCGTGACCAGCGTGGCGGGTATATAATAAACTACCGAAGCAATCCTGCGCAACGTCTTTCGGTTGATCTTTCCCGGTTTTGTAAATAAATGCCCGATGCTTTCGTACGCCTGATGTTTGCGGTAGTTCTTGTGCACATAGCGGTGCAGTTTTTTGTAAAAATCGGGTGGATAGGCATTGCTGAACATCATGCTCAGATCGTGGGAGTCTGTCCAGTTGGCCTTTCCTTTGAGCTGATCCTTTACCTGTTCGTAGAACGTTGTGCCTGGCAGGGGATAGGAAACAGATATGCCGATGTCTTCGGGCAGGAGTTTGTTTACCAGATCGATGGTTGCTTCGATGTCGTTTGAATCCTCGCCGGGGTATCCAAATTGCAGGAAGAAGGCCGGTTTGATGCCATGGATTTTCAGAAGCTGTGTAGCTTCGATAATCTCTGTCACGGTTGTGCCCTTGTCCATGGCATCCAGGATCTTTTGGGAGCCGCTTTCGGCGCCCATCCACACTGTTTCGCAGCCCGACTCGGCCAGGGCTTTTACGTAATTCTGCTGTACCAGAAGATCGGCCCTGCTTTGTATTTTGTAACGTATGTGGATCTTGTTTTGAATGAGCAATGCCGAAAACCCGGCCACCCAGCCTGGTTTCAACCCGAAGATATCATCGCTGAACCAGATATGATCCAGGCCATACTTTTCGCGCAGCAGGATTATTTCATTCAGTACATGCTGCGGAGAGCGCGAATTGTAGCGGTTTCCATAAATCGGTTTTGCACACCAGTTGCATTTAAATGGACAGCCCCGGGTGGTGGCCATGTGTATCGAGAAATAGCCGTTGTGTTTCATCCACACACTCCTGTAATGATCTATATTAACAAGATCCCAGGCAGGCAAGGGAAGGGCATCCAGATCAGTCTGCACCTTGCGGGGAGCTGATTTTACGGCTTTGCCATTTTCCTGATATGCAATGCCGTGTATCTGTCTGAAATCAGAACCGGTGTTTAAAGCTGCAAGAAGTTCTTTGAGTGTCTGTTCTGCTTCGCCGATGAGCACAAAGCCGGCTCCGCTGTTCAGATACGTTTCGAAATGATCGGTAGCATCAGAACTGGAGACGATAACGGGTATGGATTTTTGTCTGCCCAGTTTGATCATCTCAAATGCGGCTTTTCGCATATTGGTAAGACACATTTTTGTGAGGTAGTTAAACCCATCGTCGTAGATGACCAGGTAATCGGGTTTGATGTTGTTCAGCTGGGGTTCAAGTTCAGCCGGGTCCTGGCAAAACATGGTATCGAACAGCGTGACGTCATGTCCTTCTGCACGTAATACGGCTGCTGCCGTGATGGTAGCAAGGGGGGCATAAGGCTGGCCGAGCTCCCATTGCTTGGGGTCGAATTTTTGAAAGTACGAATGTGTAAAGAGTATCCGGCTCATGTGGTAAATCTTACATGGTGTTTGGCGCTGAACTCCCGGATGTTTTGTTCATGGGTTTTCAATACCTTAAACTGAAAACCTCCGGGATGATGTTTTGAAACATTCTTGCGAGAACGCAGGTTCAGATCGAATACCGTTTCATCAAAGTCTTTGAATTTCTTTCTCCAGAAACCCAAGGTGGTTTTGAAACACCAGGCATCAAGCCTTTCGCCAAGCTTGCCATTGAGGGCTGTTTCGAAAAGCGACTTTAGCCCACCCTTGCTGACTTGTTGTGTTTCGGCCACCGAGGCTGGGGGTTTATTGGGGTAGAATTGGCCGCTCCAGGCATTGCTTTTGTAAAATTGTTGACAGAGCTCTGGGTTATAGAATGGTTTGGCAAAGACCAGCTCGGTAGCAGTAAAGATGTTTTGATCGGGCAATTGCAGACTGTGTGAGTCTATGAAATAATTCACACAGAAATATTTTCGTGAATTGAGCAGGAATGCTTTCTTGAACAGGATGAGCAAGGTACGGCAGACCCAGAGGCGTTGAGGCCGGGTGATGATGAAGTAATCGATATCACTTTGTTCGTCCACAAAGTTTTTAGAAAGGGAGCCCGAGATCAGCACGGCTTCCACAAACGGGAAGCGGGAGATGAGCCGGGTGTATTGTCTGGCTTTACGCAGGTAACGCAGGGCGTCGTGGTTTCCTTTTATTCTTCGTTGAACAAGGGTGTCGTCGGGGGTGAGGAAATAGAATCCATTGAGCTGACACACCATCTTCTGTTTACACAGCAGCTCCAGTTCATAACATACCTTTGGTTGATCAGCCCCGGCATCCTGGCAGTTTTCGAGGATCTCTTCGGGCAGGAGCGGATACCGGAAGATGTCGAAATAAAGCAAGGTTCTGAGCACCGCACTGGCGGTGGCGCTTAGGTTCATTACGTTGTTTTCGGTTTCGGTAGCTGGAAGCGTGGGCATGGAACTCAAATGTAGGTAAATAAACGCGTTCGGCATTATACCAGTTCTTAACCACCGTGAAGGCTTTTTCATTCCCGAAAGCGGCTTACGTGTCCAGCTTCTTCAGCTGGAGGACGGGTTATACCGAGGGAGCATGTCCTTCTTCTCCTGTTCTTTCGGTATAAAAGGGGAAGACTACACCAGGGTGAACTCGTTTCATTTCTTTCATTAAGGCAGGCAGATCTCCCCTTACATATTTGGTCCGTCCGTTGATACAGATAGCGCTGAACCCTGTTCGTGAGCCAGGAGCCGTAAAAACAGCATTTTCGAGCCGTGCATCGACCAGATTTATCCGGCCTTGTCGGGTGACAAGGAGAATCTCTTCAGGGTTAACCGAGTAGAATGCATCCATTGCCGAGTATCCGGTCTTTCGTTCTGCAACCACAAGATCAGCTTCCTGACCGGTTGTGATCGAACCTCGTTTGGGCAGGCGCCAGATTTCTGAAGCCACCGTGGTAAGCGAGGCATACAGTTCAGCATCGGTAAGCTGGTTCTCTTGACGGGCAAGCCGCAGGTGGTTCCATAGATTCCACCCGGCTGAAACGGTTGAGTCGGTGCCAAACAGTATCCGGGTTTGTTGCTTCAGGTCTTTAACCGGGGCTGTGTCTCCCACTAAAAAGTAGTTCGAGTCAGGACACCAGATCAGGGCTTTGAAATGCCTGGCCTGTTGGCCGGTCATGGCAACCGCATGGATGCCGATGAGTTTTCGGTTCAATATATTCCATCGTATCAACCGGTCTATTTCTTTGTTTGCTTCCTCATCCGTTCCTTCGCCAACATGAATTACAAATGGCTGTTTCTTTGCAAAGGGGAAGTTTAGCTTGAGTTTCCATTTCTTATCCAGTTGCACAGAATGCAGGACATGGCAATCTTCATATACGCTTACCAAATCGGTTTCGATGTTTGTCTTTGGCCCATGGTTTACAACCGTGGTGATGCCGTTGAGCAGATTTTTATAGACACCCCATTGTATGCGCAGGGCCTTGGGTATTTTCAACACAGCCTCTATTTCAGCTTTGTTTTGCAGGTGTATGTCCTCACCCCATGCTACGTAGCTGGGATAGATCTTGTTTCCAAGCTGAGGAAAGGAGTTGAAATCAAGATGATCGTGAGAATTGATCAGGCCGGGGAAGACGATTGCATCCTGAAATGAGATGAAGGGAGAAGGGCCCTGTACAGGGTTACGGTCTGATGACGGGTTGACGGAGGTGATGTACCTGCCGCTCGTCCCAATATCCACCAGCCTGCCATCGGTTACCGAAATCAGGTTACAGAGCAGCATGGCTTTTTGTAAGGCACATGCCATAAATCATTGCGGTGTCTTTGAAACGGTTATAAACATGCAGGGCATTTTGTTTTTCGTAGTAATGCTTCACGCGCTGGTCGATGCGTTTTTCTTCGAACCGGTCTTCGCTCAGGTGCAGGGCGTTGAACAGTGTTCTGATCTTGCTGATGGGGTGGATGTAATTCTTTACAGCAATTGTTTTTCCGGCATGAGTAAAGGTACGGTTCCCTCCCTTGCTCAATGTGTCGGGATGATAATCGGTGAGGATGATACGTCCACCGGGTTTCAGGACCCGGGCCCATTCTTTGAAAGCATCCCCGATATCAGGAATGTGGGCCATGGCCAGTGTTGTGAGTATCAGATCGCAGCTGCTGCCGGCGAGTGAAACTAAGGTGTTGCTGGTAAGCTGATGCGTTTCGGCCTGTGGGAATTTTTGTTTGAGCACATCCAGCATTCCCTGGGAGACATCATACCCTTTGAGCATGCGTGGTGCTCCGGCATAGATTTTTGTCCAATGCCTGCCTGTGCCACAGCCCACATCGGCAATGACCAGCTCTTTGAAGGAGGTGCCTGTGAGGAGTTCTGAAAACAAGGTTTCATCCAGGGCCAGCATCAGGTTGTCGGGTTGGGCATCATAGGCATCGGCCCACAGGTCATACGCTTGTTCGGGAGCTGTTTCCTTTATTGGAAAGAGCAGGTGTGATAGGCTTCGTTTTAATTGGCTGAGTGTTTTCATGATCGTTTAAAATCCTTCAATCTCCGGCTTGCGGTATTTCCAGAGCTTATGCAAGGCCTTGATTTCGTATGGGAATGGATAGAAACCTGTTTTATAACGCAGGGCAGCCAGTCGTTTAATCACGCGCCGTTTCCGGGTGGTGAGCCGGAGGTCAGAAACAGTAGGGTAGTAGCCATGCAGCACGGTTTCAAAATTTTTGATCTTATCCACCATTTCCGGCGTGAGCCAGGGCGTAAGTGGGTTTTTGCGAAGATCAAAATTTTCCCATTCGGGAGATACCCATTCCTCGAGTTTTTGGGGATATCTGAACCCGGTTGTCATCACCGCTTTGAACATTTCTGAGCCTTCGGTAGGCACAGGGCTGTATATATAGATGATGATCTCGGTTTCGGGGTTCACTTCTTTCACCTTGCGTATAAAGGCAATGTCTTTGTCGATCTGGAGCATGGCTTTTTCGGGTGAATCGGCAGGAGTGCCGAGCACGAACGAATATTCGGGGATGATGCCAAACTGTTGCATGCGCTTGGCAAACTTCAGGATCTGTGCGCTGCTTTGCGTGCCACCCTTGTCCATCTTTTTCAGGACTTCGTCATCGCCCGATTCGGCGCCGAAAAAGATCATCTTGCAGCCGGCTTCTTTCATCAGGGCAAGTGTTTCGTCTTTGTATTTATCGATGGTGTCGATCCGGCCTTCACCCCACCAGCTCATGTTGTATGGGGCTATGAGTTTGCAGAACTCAACCGTACGCTTTTCGGAAACAAAGAAGTTGTTGTCCATAAACTCTACCGAGTCGGCCCCAAAGCGTTGCTGGAGGAAGATGATATCGTCGGCAATGCCTTTGGCCGAACGTCCTTTCCAGCGGGCATTGTAGATCGGCACCACGGCACAGAACGAACAAGTGAAGGGGCAGCCGAAGCTTGAATGATAGGCCACCGGGTGTTTTCCGATATACGTCTTCTGCTGGTATTTCTCCATCGGATAGAACGAGTTCAGCTTCTCATACGGATAGGGCGTAAGTGCATCCAGGTCATAGAGTTCATCCTTGGCCGATTTAATGACCTTGCCTTCTTGCAGGTAGAGGAGGTTGTTGATGCCTTCGAATGATTGTTTATTCTCAAACGCATGGAGGATGTGCGGGAAGGTCTTGTCGCCCGGCCCGTTTACGATGACATCCACAAAGCCAGATTCAAGCACAACCTTGGGGTGGTTCGACGGAAAGTAACCTCCCCAGATAATGTTCACCGAAGGAAACTCTTCGCGTATCCGTTTTGAAAACGGAATGGCCTGTTTCAGCTGAGGCCCGGGCATGACGGTACTGGCAAAAAAACCGAAATCTCCGGTTTGAAGATAACGGCGGATGACAGACATGGGGTCGTTTTCCAGGTTGCCATCGACGATCACATACTCATACTTGCCTTCTATAGACGCAGCAATGGCCAGGATAGAATTGGGTATACGCGCATGATGCGTGGTGGCTCTTGGGTTGAAGAGTATGACTTTGTTCATGCGGGTTTGTGATTGCGAAGTAAAGATACCGATACGGGGTGAATTAGCGAATAATATTTCACAGCGCTCAGGCCAGCGCGAAGTTCTCTGGATTCGGGTCTGATCTGAACCTATCTGCTCCGCCAGATTCCAACCAATGATTGATGGAGGGAGCGGATGCGAATAATTTTGTTGGCGCGGGAGATCACCTTCGCCTGCAGGTGCGGCTCGCGGATCTGCACACAGATGGGCCAGGCTTCAAATACCGGCTCCGCCGGTGGCTCATCGCTTCTGTGAAGCATTCATCTTTCTGAAAATAGACCTTACGACAACCAGCACAAACCACTGCTGCACACAAACCCCCAGCAGCAGGTATAGTGGCTGTGGACTCAAGAGCGTAAACATCACCCAGGCAGCCCCCAGGCTGATCACAATTCCGAAAAGGTTTATCATCAGCATCAGCTTCTGTTTCTGCTCCCGGTACAGGTAATAGATGGCTGGCGAATAGGCATAGACCGGAAATGCCATCAAACATCCAGCGGCATAGACCGCAGGGGAGAAGTGAAACCGGTATACATACTCCATCATCAGATAAACAACTCCCAGTCCAAGCCCCGTGGCCGGTATGCCCAACAGCATCAGCCGGCGGCCAATCTTGCTGATCAGCTCTTTCTTCAGCCGGTACAGATTCCGGACAAAGGGCTGGAGGATGAATGCCGAACCGGTTTGTACCAGCAACAGAAAATTGGTGAGCACCTGATACCGGGCCAATGTAGCGCTGTTGAACCAGAAGTTCGAAAAGATCAGATCGGCCTTGGAGGCCAGCATGCCGGTAAGCCCGATCAGAAAAAAGGGCAAGGTTGCCGGGAGATAGCGGGTCAGATCGGGAGGCTTTGTGTTTAACCGGGCTGTTGCATTAGCCCTGTAACAGGCTAATGCAACAGCCCGGTAACAGGCTAATGCAACGTGCGTTAAGCCTTGTGTGCGGGCATCCCGGTTATCCCGCTGGGTGCATGTGCTGTCAGCCTTTTGGGCAGGAAGACCGATTCCTGATGAATAATGCGGGTTTAACGTGATGTATTTCCTAAATGTAATAAGATAGCAGATCCCCTTTCCGGCTTCGGCAAGCATCAGGGCCTCAATCAGCTCATCAATGCCAAAACGGCGTCCGGTGTATTTGAATAGAAAACAGGCTCCCAGCACCAGGAAGAGGGCCCCAAGCTCTATGGAAACGGCCCTGCTGAACCGCTGAAAACAGACAACCAGCGAATCGAACGATTGGCAAACAAACCGGAGCATGCAAAACGCAACCAGGTCGACAGCCAGGGGTTTATACCGGGCCAGGATAAAAGTGATGACAAGAATGGGAAGCAAGAGGAGTATACGAACCTTGAAATTTTTGCTCCATTCGCCTCTGATGGCCGACGGAGTGATGCTGAATGCCCTGGTCAGGTAATCTTTGTTTCCAAAATAAGCAATGTGCAAGGGCAGCAACAACCAGATACTGAATGAACTGTATTCGCCCCAAAGCCTGTCGGCAAAAATACGGATCACCACCAGCGAGAGCACAAAACCGCTCAGCTGCCCGCTGATGCTGTACAGCGTATTGAAGCCAATGAGCTTCAGCCGGTGCCAGGGCTTAGCGGCCATAGACCTGGGTAAATGCGTTTACCATCATGTCCATTGTCTGAAGCATTACCGGGGTATGATCAAGGGTTGGATTGTTGAGCAAGGCGGTGGTTGTTTTTATCATCTCGTCAACATTGGTGCAAACATGTATTTTCGAAGGATCATCCATTCGCCCCACATCAAAACAAATTACATGCGTGCCGGCTGCCAGGGCTTCCATCATCACCGTGCTCTGGCCTTCGGAGGAAGAGGGATGCAGCAGGAAGCGGCTTGCACCCAGTTTGGCAAATACCGCTTCGTGTGAAATAGAACCACTGAGGGTGATGGTTTCTTCAAGCCCCAGCCGGTGTATCTTTTTCTGTAAGGGTTCGCGTTCAGGCCCGTCGCCAGCGAGCTCGGCGCGTATGCCCGGGAAAGCCATACGGAGCGCGGCAACCACATCAATAAATGTGCTGTAACATTTCAGCGGTATGAGCGAACCGACTCCAAGTATGTCGATCGTTCTTTCATTTTGGGTCGGTTTTACTTTTGCAGCATCCACCCCAAGCGGGATGATGGCGCTTGTCTGCAAGCCTTTCTTTAATAGATTTTCGCTGATGAGCCGGCTCATGCAAACGATCTTGATCTTTGAAAACCAGGGGTAAGCCAGATATCTGTTTGCAGGCAAGGCATCCTGACCGATGGCATACGCCACCACCCGGGTTCCATATACCGCGCTGAACACATGGGCCAGGAAACTGGCTTCGGTAAGCCAGAAGGAATGGATGACATCGATCTGCTGTTGCCGGTTTAGTTTCTGTAATTCCCTAAACGCGCGGATCCAGGTTCGCAGGCGTGAAAGATACCGGCTGCTCTTTCCATGTGCGGAGTAGATGGGAATGCCGTTCCACGGATAGTGAGTACGGTCGAACGGATATTGCAAGGCAATGAGTTCGACGCTCATTGCCGGATGCAGACGTTTCAAGGCCAGGAGGTAATCCTGTAGAAAGGTCGTGCAGGTGGTGTCGGCCTCGTCGCGGGCAAAGCCTGGGGTGAGCAGTACAACGTGTTTAACGGATTTCATACAATATCCAGCCCCCCTGCAACTGTTTTAATTTATGCAGTTGAGAATGGGTACGAATGTATTCATAATTGAGCATGGGGTTCTTGCCGGCATACTCTTTTTCGAACAAGGGCAGGTTGAAGAGCAGGTAACTGTTTGCGCGGATGCTGTCGAGTTTTTTGTCCCACAGGTTTTCGGGTTGCAAGGTTATCCCATAAAACTTCAGGGCCCCGTCGATGCTGAAGGTATACAGACTTCGCGAAGGAAGTGAGGCGCACTGGCTTGCGATGGCCCGTTCTTCTGAATTGGCTTTGTAAAAGGGATACAGGGCACGCGCAAACAGCCCCAGTTGAATAACAGCAACACCAAACACGATAAGCAGCGTGCAGGCTTTTACGTTCCCGAGCGCCGCTCTGTAAACCGGAAAGAAAAGGATCAGGAACAACGGAACCGCAGGAATGATAAACCGCAGGTTCTGGAACGGGATCCCGGCCAGGAACAAGGAATAGATGCAAATAGACAGAACGAGCAAACGGTTGAAGCCTTGTTTCCAGTCGATTGTTTTCCACCAAAAAAACAACAACACCCCGCAACATACAAACCCCGGATGAAAGAACCCCAGAAAGGCATAGACGATGTTCTGGACCTGGTATTGATAGTTGCCATTCTGGTTATGGAAACCCGAACGCAGAAAATTCATGGGGCTCCAGGCCTGCATCCAGGCGCTATGCAGGAAGGCAAGCGGTTGTGCATGCCGAACCAGAAGATGTGGGATTGCCGGAAGAAAGAGAAAGAGAAACAGAAAGAGGAAATCCAGCGGTTTGAGTTTTCGGATGTATTGAACGGCAATTACTCCCGCAGGCACAACCACAAGCAGGATGCATGCATAACGCGTCATGACCGAAGCGGTGGCCGCAAAGACAAACAGAAACAGGTTTTTGCGTGAAAACGAAACCGTGAGCAACTGAAATGAACGCCATGCCAACAACACAAAGAATATGGCCAATGAATCAGACATACAGGTAAGCGAGGATCGGAGCAGGATAGGGGAGAGCAGCATCAACACTACAGTATACTGTCTTGACCTGAGTGGAGAAACATCAAATTTTTGGGAAACGATCTTTTCCATCAGCAAAGCGCAACCCAGCATAGAGGCCATCGATATCAGTAACAAGGCATATTGCACGGGCAGGGCCAGGCTCAGGATACCTCCCAGCAAGGGGTACAAGACAGGCCAGAAATAATCGCCGGGCAGGATGCCGTGCAGGAAAAACTGTTTCCACCCGAGCGCATAGCGGGCGTACTCGTAGCTGTCTTGTCCGTAGAGACCATTGTAGCCGCTGATGAAGATGCCTGCGAGGAGGAGCAGAAAGATGGAGGAGTAGAAAAGAAAGGTGTTTTTTGTAAAAGCGGCAAGGCCTTGCATCGGTTGTGGGGCTGAGAAGATGGATAGACCGGTGGTCAAAGGTATGTAAAATAAATCCGCCCCCGCGACTCACCCCCCGGCCCCCTCTCTGCAAGCAGAGAGGGGGAGCCTTTGTGGAAATGGGAGCCCGGCTGGCTTTGCCAGCCGGAGCTTGCTAGAGCATTTTAATTATCTTGAATCGGATTGAAATTTATTGAATTTCAGTGTGTACCGCACTGTGAACTGCATCAACACAAAGGCTCCCCTTCTTCTATATAGAAAAAGGGGAGTCGTTGTAATACCATTCAACTGAATTCAGTTGAATATACTTCCCAGCGTTTTGCCCCAATTTTTTTCTCCCCCTCTCTCGAAGAGAGAGGGGGCCGGGGGGTGAGTCGTGGGGAGGGGCTTAAATAACATAGCGCTTTATCACATCTCCAATCTGCACCTCTCCACCTTTGATTGTACGCATCACCCTTCCATAATAAAGAGTGCCGGGCACAAGGCCTGTAATTGTTGCACTGCTGACATCGGTTTTTAAAGCCGATTTAAAGTTGATTCCATCGGTACTCAGCTGGTAATCATGACCCATCTGACGCGAGGCTGCTTTTACGGTCATGATCAGATCGCCCGAATTTTTTCCTTGTTTCATCTCGAATGGGGGTTTACTGTGTGTACTGTCATGTTTCACCTCCATGCCAGCCAGCTGAACGGTTGCCACGGCTGTCTTGGGGTCGAGGTTTGCAAGGTCCTCTACGTAATGCCCCAGGGTGATGAGCCCAGCCTCCAGCGCTTTTCTGGCAACCTTTAATTTGGCGCTCCTGCCCTCTGCGCTCACGGTGCCTCCGCGTTGCAGATCTGTCACCGCTTTCGCAAGCGCGGTAATAGTTGACAGGGTAGGTGTGGGGCTTGCAAACGTGGCTACATTGGTGGTCATGCAATCTACATAGTGCTTGGCATCACCGGCAATCTGAATGCTCGATTTCTCTGAAAACCGGTGTATGACAGTTACTTTTTTTGCTTTTTCGAGCACAGCAAGCATGATTACTTGCTGGAACGACATTACTTTCTTTTTCATGGTGTTTCGTTTTTAAAAATGTGGATAAATCAGATCGCTACGAATTCCTGTCCCGGTTGATAGGGAAGGGTAATTGATTGAAATTCAGTCTATTCAAGATGAATCAAGGCCGATCTTACCTCACCTGTTGCTGTTTCGGGTGCTACGAATGCTGATCACGATCGGGATAAGCATTGTCTCGATCGAGGTAAGCATGATCCCGATCGTGGTAAGCATGATCCGGATCGTGGTAAGCATGATCACGATCGAGATAAGCATTGTCACGATCGTGGTAAGCATGATCAGGGTCGTGATAAGCATTGTCAGGATCGTGGTAAGCATGATCAGGGTCGTGATAAGCATTGTCAGGATCGGGATAAGCATTGTCAGGATCGAGGTAAGCATGATCGGGATCGTGATAAGCATTGTCCCGATCGTGGTAAGCATGATCCCGATCGCGGTAAGCATTCTGACGACTCAGATCATTATTTTATTGGTTTAGACCATGTTGCATTAAACCGATGTGATCTGGGCTTTGAACCCCACCCTTTTTGCATCCTTTTCAAAGAACATTTGTATGTTATGCTAAAAATGCTTTTCAATATCCTTAATAACAGTAAAAGTCGGAAGAATATTGTGTATTGTATAAATTATTTTGAATGGCTGTAAAAAAGCATCTGAGGTTGAAAAACGGTTGAGGAATATAATCCAGGGTTCGTGTCATCGCTGCTATTGCTCATCGTTGCGGCCTCGCTGGAAGAAGCACCGTCTGAATAGGAAATTGACGCTTACTCAGAACAAGTTTAACCGGCTTATTTTTGGAAGATGACGGGGTGAAGGATTGTGGGTTTGAGCGTAGAAAAGCCGCTCAATCTGTTGTTTGCTGAAGCAAATAAGGGAATAGCCGTACCGGAAATAGTTACTATGCAGTCGGGTTCAATCCATGCAGCCTTTGATGAATGACTCCATGATCCTGCCCGATGTGCTTTGGTTCGGGAATTGAATGAGCTGATCTGCTGTCTTCCTTGCCTGATTTAATGAGTAACCCCGCACTTCAGCGCAATGCCATGTAGGTAAGATGCTTTACCCGCTTACCCGGAACTTATATTCAATTCCTTTTGCCTCTCCCTCTGGAATGCTTGTTGAAGACCCAAAAACGGTCTGAAGTGTTGATTCCCGACAGGCTTTCATTTGTTCGACCCCTTCGGGGTCGGAAATTTTTTGTGATGACGTGTGCTACAAACGTTAAACCCCTTCGGGGTTTCCTTTTTAGGAAGAGCTAAATTAACCGGCTTTATCAGTAATCCCGAGCTTGAGCGCGGGGTAGAAGCACCCCACACACCTCGGCTTTAGCCCACTAATAGCTACCGACCCGTTCTGAATTGGGCTGAAGCCCAGGGGGTGGGGGATGACATCCCCCGCGCTCATGCGCGGGGTTACTAATTTGAGATTCTTGATTGTATGAATCATAAAATACGAGCAGAAATACAGGTGCTGTCTGTATTTCTGTTGCATCGTGTTCTCTTAACCAAATGACATTGCGCTGATGTGCGGGGTTACAAAATGGGGTTGAAGGCGGCCCTGGAATGTGGAACAGAAACGGAACGAAAGGAAGTTAAAGCTCGAAAAAGGTCTTAACATCTACCTCCAGGGCATTTGCAATTTTGAACAAGGTGATAAAAGCCTAACTCCTTCATCCATCACTAAACAAGAAAACCCTGCCATGGCGGGGCTTTCTTGTTTGTGAATTCATCCTTTATTTTGATGTTTCAGCTGTCTGCCGGATTGAACTGTTTCTATCCACTAAATATTTAGTGCTTCTCAGGAAATGATACCTGATTCCGACCAGAGCAGTAACTTGATAACCCAGTTCATCAGAAGCACCATCCCGGTTTGGATTGATGAACCCTTTCTGGATATTGAAATCAAAATCCAGATCTGGGCAGATTCTGATCATACAGCCTAAAGTCATTGCAATATCAATTGTCTTATATAATTTCGGGGTCAGACAGTCCCAACGGCTGCTTATATAATAGCCCGAATAATCGGTCGTCAGCAACAGACCTGAAGAACCTGCCAGGAGAATGGATGGCACGATTCCGAATTTAAACGAGAACGCCTTTTTGCTGCGAATTAAACAGATCGGGAGGTCGAGATAACTTAATTCATAGCGGTCCTCCACCTCCACATAAATGGAAGGCGCCGCCATTACATAATGCGACTGGTATCCCTTTTCACAAAATTGCACCCCAACGGAATATCCCCATTTGGGACTTAGGGAATCCTTGAAGTCAAGACCCAGGTAAGCCGAATGCAGATCGTTCATACCGTAGCTTAATTGATCGGTATCCCACTTCGGACTTTGCGCCGACTCAGAATATCCAACCCTGAAGCCGAATTTGTCACACATACTCTGGGCGCAACAAATATGTATATAGAGGGTGCCAAATAGCACAAGTAGGGTTTTCATTTGTCGAGGGTTGCATTGCAGCTGATATTATCAGGGGCTACACCACAAGTCACCGCTATTTTGGGATCAGCGCTTATTGTTACATCAATTCGAAAATTGGTTGTCGGATCGAAAAATGTTCCTTCATATGCATCATCCTTGTTGTTGCAGCTGGGGGTTAACGGTAGGCAGAAGATATCAGGCAGGCATGGCAGGCAGGTTGGAGGTGACGTGATCTTACACGTTAGTTCTGAGCAAGAACCTGGCATATAGCAAACAGTGACTACAGATGATTCACCCTCAATGGCAACGCCCGAACAAGCCTGATCGGCAGGATTTGGTGTAGAACAGTTAGCCCAGTTGGCTGTCCAGGTAATGCTATTCTCTGTTCCCAGTAGTTTCTTTACACAATTTACAAAGGTAGCACACCCCTTGGGCTGGGTGCCGCAGTTGCATGCAGCGGGCCCGTTCATGCTACTTGCAGCAGGTCTTTGGACTATTCGGGATGCTAGCGGAGAGGTCTTTATGTCGGTCTTAGAACATGTCCACAGCAACATGGATGTTGCCGTGAAGGCAAGAATCCTGATGAAATTAGTTGGTTTCATAGTTTTAGAGTTTAAATGTGATTAAGATTTTGTTGTTGACGAACGAGAATGAGTTGAAAAAAGAGTAACCGGGTATGGGGTTGCTCAGGAGGTCGAAACTGATGAGATACCTGATCCCAACTCGTTTTGAGATCTGGTAAAATAAATTCGCGCAAGGAGCAATGTTAATTTTATAGAAAACGGTGTTATGCTGATAAGGAAGCCGATTGTAATGTGCCTGAATAGCGTTGGTATAAATACCATACGTACCTATGGCTTCCTGTTGCAGGAATGATGTAAGAAGATAGGAACATGAAAACCCCGCTCCCAGGTGTAATCTTTCAAGGTCTGTGCAAACAAGGAGCGGGAGTTCTATCTCATAAAGCCCGAAGGAAGTGGTCAGATTCACCGGCGCCTTAAACGAGTAATCGTATAACGTAGTCTGTAAGCCGTTATAATACCGGTACTGATAGTTCAGCATAAACAAGATTGAGGTATGCATATTCACTTTCTTTGTGAAACAAACCCCACCGGCCCCACTAAATACAGGCCCCAGCATTCCCTTGTCAGTAGAAAGCAAACAGGTGAGCAGACCCGCCTGGAGGCTGATGGCAGGTTTGGAGGTGATGAGCATTGCCCGGGGTTTAAGCGTATCGGTCTGTGCCGTTGCTTCGGGGTGGATGCAGAGCATGAAGAGTGCGGCAAACAGACCGCATCGGGCGCTGTTTTTTTGATTCCGCATGTGTAGCATCAGGTTGTTCATGGCATTCGGGGTTGTAGGTTCCTGCCGTGGTCTGCTTACGGGCGTCAATGTAACAACAATATTCCATACATGAAGTGCGCGGTTCGTAAATTTATCAGATGAATAACATGAATGTATTTCTGTCTTACTGTTCATTGTTACTTATCCATATCAACTGCTTTTATGACCTTGTAATTGCCTGTCCCGGCTCCCGATTTTTGCTCCTCTTCCGTTTCAAAGGATTCTCTATCTTTACTCCCGCCAAGCCTTTTCAAAACGAAGGGGCATCCACTAAAAAAAACTGGAAGATCTATGAAGAAATTACACATGTTACTCGGGGTAGCCCTGGTAGGCATCAGCCTGCTTACAGGTTGTAAAGGCGATACCGGCCCAGCAGGCCCTGCCGGAAATGATGGAAACGACGGAGCTCCCGGACTCAACGGGAATGCCAACGTGATCGGTACAAACACCGTAGCTGTAACCGGCTGGGCGATATCAGGCACTTCGTGGCTGGCCACGGTTGCTGTTCCCGACATCACCCAGAATGTGGTCAACACCGGTCTGGTTGAAGTTTACGTTCAGTACGGATCTACCTGGTTTTGTCTGCCCGATATCATTGGCATCAACGCTACTACCTTTGGTTTTTCGGTAGGTACCGTAAATCTTCAGAACTCCAATTCTGATAATTCTACTCCGGCCGTTGCCCCGAATATCACGGTAAGGGTTGTTGTCATCCCTGCCAATATGCTTGCCGCTCACCCCGGCGTCAACTGGAAGAACTACACGGCTATCAGCCAGTTTATGGGCAATCAGTAATAGCTGCCCTGTAGGCTGTGTTTCACAGTTTAAGCGCTCGAAACAGAGCCGTTACACGATAAGAACAGTATAAGCCCCGGGAGATTTTCCGGGGCTTGTTTGTTTCAGCAACCGGGTTGCCAGTCCACCCATCTGATTTTCAGCCTTTCATGCCTTTGTCCGTTCCTCGTTTTTTGCTTATCTTGTGCTTTCTAATTTCAAACAGGCACCACTCCAATTCATCGCACCATGAAAAATAAACTACTAACGCTGGTCCTCGTACTTGCATGTCTGCACACGGCCATGAAAGCACAAGACTGGGTACAGCTCATGCAAGACCCATCGGTAAATTTCTATACCGTGCAAAAGGCGTTCACGAAGTACTGGGCCAAAGAAGAGATGAAGGCCAAATTGCGCAAGTTTGTTGGAGGCAAGGAATCGGCCACGGCCGAAGAGAATTATGAGAAATACAAACGCTGGGAAGCTTTTACAGAACCCCGTGTGTACCCCAGCGGCGACCGCTCGCTGATCACCAAGGCCAGCGAAGAAATACGACGCGATTTTATCAGTTCCACCAATCGTTCTCCCCAATCTGTTCTTATGACCGGCAACTGGACCAACCTGGGGCCTACCACGCAGATTTCTGCCGGGGGGGGTGCCGGACGTTTGAATTGTGTACGCTTTGATCCTTCAAATCCTGCAACCATTTATGTAGGCGCTCCCTCGGGTGGTCTGTGGAAATCTGTCAACTCGGGCGCCTCGTGGACTACAGCCACCGATCGGCTGGCGGTGATCGGTATTTCGGATGTGGTGGTTGATCCCACCCAGCCCAATACCATTTATGTTGCCACCGGCGATGGAGATGCAACCGACAGTTACTCCGACGGTGTCCTGAAATCGACCGATGGAGGGCTTACCTGGAACGCTACCGGTCTGAATTTTGCCATATCCAGCACACGCAAGACATTCCGTCTGATCATCAATCCACAGAACCATAACATGCTTATTGCCGGCACCTCTTCTGGTGTTTACAAGACGCTGGATGCCGGCGCTACCTGGTCTAAATGTCTGACCAATTCGGTTCGCGATCTGGCTTTCAAACCGGGCGATACAACGGTTGTCTATGCTGCCAGCAGTACCGCCTTTTTTAGGTCTACCAATTCCGGAAACAGTTTTGCCCAGGTCTTTACAGGCGCTCCTGGTTCGGTAGATGTATGCCGTCTTTCTATCGCAGTGACCCCGGCCAATCCAAAGCTTGTATACCTGCTTGCTTCGACCGCATCAACCTATAATTTTTATGGGATGTATCGGTCAAACAACGAAGGGGTGAGTTTTACCGAGCAATCGTCAACACCCAATGTGCTCGGGTTTAACACCAACGGCGGTGATGCCGGTGGACAAGGCTGGTACACCCTGAGCCTGGCCGCATCGCCAATCGACTCGAATGAAATTATTGTAGGGGGAGTGAATGTCTGGAAATCGACCACCGGCGGTGCAAGCTGGACAAACCTCACCGACTGGACCGGCTTTCAGAATTCCTATGTACATGCCGATATACACATGCTGAATTATCTGCCAGGAAGCGGCACCACCTTTTTTGCAGCCTGCGATGGAGGACTTTTTACCACCATTAACAGCGGCACGTCATTCACCGATCTGAGCAATGGGATACAGGTGGCCGAAATGTACCGGGTAGGGGTGTCGCAAACCAACCCCAATATGTTTATCCAGGGATGGCAGGACAACGGGACAAACCAATACAATAGCGCTTCCAACCCCATCTGGAACCAGGTTTACGGGGGCGATGGGATGCAGTGTTTTATTGATTACACCAATACCAACTATCAATACGGAGAAACCTATAATGGAGGTTTTTTCCGCACTACCAACAACTGGGGCAACTCTCAACGAATCACGACCGGTATTACCGGCACAGGTTCCTGGGTCACACCCTGGTGTATGGACCCGGCCACCCCATCTACGCTTTATGCTGCGCTTGGGGATGTATGGAAATCGATCAACCGGGGCACCAGCTGGACCAAGATCTCCAGTCTGGGCCTGGGCAGTCTTACCTGTCTTACGGTGGCCCCAACCAATTCGCAGTATATCTATATCAGCGGAGGAAGTGATCTGTTCATGACCTCCAACGGTGGAACCACCTGGACCAACCTCAGCAATTTCCTGCCTGGCTCCACAACCATTACTCATATCACGGTTTCGGTTACCAACCCCAGTGTAATCTGGCTTACCTATTCGGGGTATGTGCCTGCCTCCAAAGTCTTTAAATCTACCAACGGAGGTAATACCTGGACAAATCTTTCGAACTCCTTACCCAATCTGCCGGTCGACTGTTCTGCAAACCAGCCGGGAACAGCCGATGGGCTGTATGTAGGTACTGATGTAGGAATCTACTACCGCGATACCACGCTCAGCAACTGGGTCTTCTTTTCGAATGGCCTGCCAAACGTGGTGGTCGACGATCTGGGCATCCAGGTTAGCAGCAAGAAACTTGTGGCTGCTACCTACGGACGCGGGCTTTGGGAAACAAGTCTGTATGACCCCACTTCAACCTTGCCGCTTGCAAATTTTAGCAGCAGCGTAACCACCGGCTGTCCTGGAACAAGCATTCAGTTTACCGATCTCTCGACCAACGGGCCTGCCGCCTGGAGCTGGTATTTTGCAGGCGGAACACCAGATACCTCAACGGCCCAGAACCCGGTTATTGTGTTCAACAACCCTGGAAGTTATAACCTGGTGAAACTTACCGTTACCAATGCAAACGGAGCCGATTCGGTCACTAAATACAGCTACATCGGCATCAGCCCTCAGTCGACCCCCATCATTACCGCTAATGGCAGGGACACGGTTTGTGCAGGAAGTCTGATTGTGTTGAATGCAAGTATCGGCAGCTCGTATTCCTGGTCGCCCAACGGTCAGATCAATGAGTCTATTTCTCCGATAGCATCGGGAACCTATTCTGTAACGGTTACCGATGCCTTTGGTTGTGTGGGTCATTCAGCGCCAAAGACCGTGCTGATCGAGCCCCTGCCTGCGCCTGTTATTACCATGCACGGTGATACGCTTTACTCGAACTATGCCAGCGGCAATCAGTGGTTGCTGAACAACAATCCGATTGCCGGAGCTACCAGTCGGTTTCTGCATATTGGCGCTACCGGAAACTTTACCGTAGAGGTAAAAGATTCGGCCGGTTGCATGGGTCTCTCGAATGTCATTGCCGGCATCCAGGAAAATCAGGCACTTGTCAACGCCCTGAATATTTATCCCAACCCCAACAACGGACAGTTCATCCTTTCGGTAACCTTGCCCGACGCAGGAGGCTATACCGTTCGGATAACCGATGTTGCCGGAAGGGTCGTGTATTCTGAACTGCTGCACAACACCGGTCTGACTGAGCGCAACATCGATCTCGGGGCCGCGGCCAAAGGCTTGTATCTGCTTGAGATCGACGGAAGCAACGGACGGGCTGCGAAAAAGATCGCGGTTTATTAACCGGTATTTTACAGCAGCCGTGTAACAGGCTGCTGCGAAAGTGTGTTCGAAGTTGAGCACAGGTATCGCGGTTATCCTGCTACGCATGAACGCCGACGGCCCTTTTTGTGCGTTTGGCCTTTCCAGCTGAACAATGCGGGGTAAAAAGAAGAACCAGTTCATCAGGGCTCCGTTGAGTTGCGAATCAATATTTTTTGCAAATCAAGGGAGCCTTTTTTATTCACCCTAAAACAAACCACATGAACTACCTTGATGACTCGATCCAGGTCTTCAAAAACTACAAGGCCCTTGGCGACAAAACCATCTCACAACTGAACGAGGAAGAGATCAACTATCAACCCGATCCCGAATCGAACAGCATTGCCCTGATTGTAAAACATCTGCATGGAAACATGATCTCCCGGTGGACAGACTTCCTCACTACCGATGGAGAAAAGGAAAACCGCCACCGCGACCGTGAATTTGAAGGTGCTCTGAAAAACAAGACAGAGCTGATGCTGCTTTGGGAAGAAGGATGGAATTGTTTGTTCAATACACTCCATTCTTTGAAAGAAGAAGACCTCGGGCTGACCGTGTTTATCCGCAAAGAGCCGCATACCGTGATGCAGGCCATAAACCGTCAGCTGGCGCATTATCCTTACCATATTGGGCAAATGGTGTATGTAGCCAGGATGTTCAGGAAGGAAGGATGGAAATCGCTTTCTATTCCCAAAGGGAAATCGGAGGAGTTTAACCGGAAGATGGGAGGGAAGTAGCGTCCTGTCATACCTTCTGGATAGTAAGAAGGATGCCAGGATGTGCAGGGTCACGCGTTTTTAGCCTTGCAGGATTTGTATTGGATAGGCCAGGAAAGATTTGTATTGGATAGGCCAGGAAAAATACGGAGTGATAGGGATGTCTGACGGATTGATTTTCGTAATGCGGTATCTCCTTTGTTTCCTTTTCGGCTTTTGATCAGGGGGCTGGACAAGAACAGGTTCAGTGCATAAACCCTTCAATTCCATGGCTCAAACTAACTACATTGCTGTAGCCGTTTTTCAACAAGAACTGAACCGCCTTACGGCTCCTGCCACCGCGCTGGCAATAGATGATGACCGGAATATCGGTTTTGATCCGGGCCAGGTTATTGGGTAGGCTTTTCAGTGGGATCAATATTCCCGACAGGTTACGGGTATCAAATTCTGCCTGGTCTCGCACATCAATAAGTTGAAACGGATCTCCTGAATTCATTTTCAGGCGAAGTGCATCGGCGTTAATTTCAGGGATGGTATCGCAAGCTTCATCAAAGGGAAGGATTGTTTTCAGCGCTTTGTTTTGTTCAACAGCCTGAAAGCTGAAGGAGTTGAATGAGGCATTCAGCGCATCGTATACCAGCAGTTTTCCGCTCAGAACGGATCCTGTACCGGCAACAATCTTTAGCGCTTCGGTAGCCATGAGGCAACCAATTGTGCCGGGCAGGATGCCCAGCACCCCTGTTTCAGCGCAGGAACCGATATCGTTTGGTTCAGGATACAGACAGCGATAGGTAGGGCCGCCCCGGTAATTAAATACGCTAACCTGTCCTTCAAATTGATAGATAGAGCCAAACACCAGTGGTTTTCCAAGGATCACACAAGCATCGTTAACCAGGTACCGCGTACGAAAATTATCAGAACCATCAACCACCAGATCATATCCATCTAAAAGCAGGAGCGCATTGTGAACGGTCAGTTCTTCGGCAATGCTGTTGATTGTAATGAAAGGATTGAGCGCGCTGAGTTTTTGTTTGGCACAATGGGCTTTTGATTGTCCGATGTCGGCGGTATTGTAGAGTATTTGCCTTTGAAGATTACTCTCGTCAACCACATCAAAATCAACAATACCAATGGTTCCGATACCGGCAGCAGCCAGGTATTGGAGCACAGGGCAGCCCAGCCCACCGGCTCCGATTACCAATACCTTTGCGTTTTTAAAACGAAGCTGACCTTGTTCTCCGATTTGAGGAAGCAGGAGATGGCGGCTGTAACGGTTTGATTCGGGTAAAGAAATCATGAACTTCTATTTGTTTTCGACTCGTTCTCTTTCATTGCTCGGTTTCTGTCCTAAAGCCCTGTCCCAATCTTTCCACACCGGTTCATATCCTGCGCTGGTAATCATTTCGGCAATCGCTTTGGGCGAGCGATCATCCGATATTTCAAACTGTTCGAGTGAATCCGCTTCCACGGCATAGCCGCCGGGGTTGGTTTTTGAACCTGCACTGATGCTCGTAATTCCAAGCTTGATGACATGGTCTCTGAAACGTTCGCTCTCACGGGTGCTGAGCGAGAGTTCTACTTCGGGTTTGAACAAGCGATAGGCACAGATGAGCTGTACCAGCTCGCGGTCGGTCATTGAAGTGTTGAATGCAATACGGTCGTGATGGCCTTTCTTTTCTGTTTCGATTGGCCGCAGACGCGGGAAGGAAATGCTGTATTTGGTTTCCCAGTAACGCTTTTCCATATAATCCAGGTGCAGGGCACAAAAAAAGGAATCGGTGCGCCAGTCTTCCAAACCTATTAACACGCCTAATCCAATCTTATGAAGATGTGCTGCCCCTGCCCGGTCGGGCGTATCAAGACGGTACTGAAAGTTTGATTTCTTGCCTTTGGGGTGATGGGTTTTGTAATTTTCGGCGTGATAGGTTTCCTGATAAACCAGTACGGCGGTGATACCTGCTTCAGTCAGTTGCTCATATTCGTGTTGTTCGAGCGGTTGTACCTCGATGGAGATATGAGAAAAATAAGGACGGAGCACACCGAGTGCATGTATAAAATAAGGCATATCCACCTTTGCCGATTCGCCGGTAACAAGCAGTACATGATCATATCCCCATTCCTTCAATGCCTGGGCCTCGGTGATAAGTTCCTGGTCGTTCAGCGTTTTTCGGGCAATTGTGTTGTCCAGGCTAAACGCACAGTAGGTGCAGATATTCTGGCATTCGTTCGACAAATAAAGCGGGGCATACATCTGCAAGGTATGCCCAAAACGTTTTGCGGTTGATTCATGGCTTAGCCTTGCCATCTCTTCGAGGAAAGGCAAGGCAGCAGGGGAGAGGAGGGCTTTGAAATCGTCGAGGGAGCGTTTGTCTGTGTGGAGGGCCCTTAGCGCCTCCGTGGTGGTTGTTGAGTAGATGCTTTTTTTGACATCCTCCCAGGTATAATTTTCAAACAGGTCTTTGAACATGGTTCTGTGCTTTTCAATGCTGACGCAATTCATTTGCAAGGCTTAGTCATTTAAAAATGCAGTAAGCGGACTGCTTGCATGAGCCGTATTCCGCACCGGGGCAAGCCTTGCTTCGTAGGCCATACGTCCGGCTTCCACCGCCAGTTTAAATGCCAGGGCCATCTGTACCGGGTTTTCAGAAGAAGCAATGGCTGTGTTTACGAGCACGGCATCGGCGCCCATTTCCATGGCGGCAGCGGCATGCGAAGGGCTCCCGATACCTGCATCGACAACAACAGGCACCCTGCTTTGTTCAATAATGATTTCCAGAAAATCAACCGTTTTTAATCCTTTGTTACTTCCAATGGGTGAGCCTAAAGGCATGACGGCGGCCACTCCCGCATCCTCCAGCCGTTTGCACAATACCGGATCGGCATGAATATAGGGCAAGATGATAAAGCCCAGTTTTGCAAGGGTCTCGGAGGCTTTCAATGTTTCTACTGCATCGGGCATCAGGTATTTCGGGTCAGGATGTATCTCCAGCTTCAGCCAGTTTGTACCAAGCGCTTCGCGGGCGAGTTCGGCGGCATACACGGCTTCTTTTGCATTGCGTGCCCCTGAAGTGTTTGGGAGCAGGTTAAACTGGTTGTCGTCAAGAAACGAAAGAATGTCGGTCTCTTTTTTATGCAGGTCAACACGTTTTAGCGCTACCGTAACCAGCTCCGACCCCGAGGCCAGCAAGGCTTGGCGCATGACGGAGCCTGCGCTGAATTTACCTGTACCCGTAAAGAGACGTGAGTTGAATTCCTTTCCGGCTATCGTTAACGTTTTCATGAGTCTGCTGTTGTTTCGATTGTTTTGTAATAAGGCGGTTGTTCTACCTTGGTATTCAATGCATCAGGAACGAACCCCTGAAAGGATTGCCTTCTGAAGCGCTTTCAGAAATTGCCGTGCAGCATCTGCCGGATCCTTGCTCAGGTTGATGGCCGATGAAACAGCGATGCCATGCATGCCTATGTTCATCAAGTCCTGCACATCGCCTACCCGTATTCCGCCTATGGCAATAATTGGCAAGCCGTCTGTGCCGGCCTGTTCGAGGAGGGAAGCATATCCCTCACACCCCAGTATCGGGCTCAGGTTCTGTTTCGTTTCGGTGAACCTGAAGGGGCCCAGGCCAATATAATCGGCAGAACTTTCCTCGATGCGTTCGATGTCCTGAAACGTATTTGCCGTTGCCCCGATCAGGGCATCTTTTCCAAGAATATGGCGGGCTTCTTCAATGGCCATGTCTGTTTTTCCGAGGTGAACACCATCGGCCCCGATCCGGGCTGCCAGCAGAACACGGTCATTCATGATCAACCGTGCCCCATACGCCTTGCATACTTTAAGTGTCTCGGTTGCTTCGGCCAGACAGGCTTCATCTGATTTGTCCTTCATCCGAAACTGTACCCATTTCACACCGCCTTTACAAGCCAGGGCAGCAAGTTCGGCATGACTCCGTCCGGAGACATCCTGGGTAATGTAATGCAGATGAGCGATCATCGTTTTCGGTGTTTAATGAGCAGTATATGCAATGTCTTCCATGGCATGGTATCCGAGTAAACTGTCGTTGCTTTCGAGCACACGCAAGGTATAATCTTTGGCAAGCAGACATGCCTTTTCAAGCACAGCTCCCTTGGCCAGCCAGGCTGTGATTGCCGCAGAGAGCACACAGCCGGACCCATGTTTGGGTTTGACGTCAAACGTCCGTCCTCCAAACGAGATGCGTTTACCTTGTTTGTGGTACAGGAAATCTTCGCCCGTTTTTTTTGCGTGGTGACCGCCTTTCAGAAATACGTTGCAATACCGGCTTAATTCGGTGGCATTCTGTTCTGCCGCTCCCGATTCGCCGAGTTCCACGGCTTCGGGGATGTTAGGGGTAATGAGGAACAGTTCTGTGCAGAGTTCCTGAAGAAGCTCGGTTCCAGGTTTTGAATGGAACTCAAAACCTGCGCTCGCTTTCAGGATGGGGTCCCAGATTATTTGGATCTCGGGAACCGTTTTTTTGATTTTTCGGATTACCGTAAGGGCCGAATCCAGGCTTTCTATCAACCCTATTTTCACGAATTTGACATCAAACCTGTTAAGCAGAACAAGAACCTGCAACATGATTTCTTCAGCAGTTAGCCAATTCACTCCTCTGAAATGCTGATCATCCTGGTATGTGATGGCCGAACAAACCCCCAGCCCATACACCCGGTTTGCTTCAAAGGTCTTGATATCAGCCAGGATGCCAGCCCCTGCGCTGGGGTCAAAGCCGGCGATGCTGATTACAGAAGGACGATTTGGTGTCATGAGTCGTTCTAGGATAAATGATTAGGAATAAATTTCGCTTCCGGCTTTTCTGAACTCATCGGCCTTGGCATCCATTTCTTTTTTGAGTGTTTCGGCATTTGCTGCTTCCTGGTCTTCTGCAAAGTCACGCACATCCTGCGATATTTTCATGGAACAGAAATGGGGCCCGCACATGGAACAGAAGTGGGCAATTTTAGCTCCTTCGGCCGGTAGTGTTTCATCGTGATACTCTCTGGCTGTATCGGGATCGAGCGAAAGATTGAATTGGTCTTCCCATCTGAATTCAAACCGGGCCTTGCTTAATGCATTGTCTCGGTATTGTGAACCGGGATGTCCTTTTGCCAGATCGGCAGCATGTGCGGCAATCTTGTAGGCAATGACTCCGTCCTTGACATCTTTCTTGTTTGGCAGGCCAAGATGTTCCTTGGGGGTCACATAACACAGCATGGCGGTGCCGTACCAGCCAATCATAGCCGCGCCAATGGCGGATGTGATATGATCATAGCCCGGGGCAATATCGGTTGTCAGCGGTCCCAGGGTATAGAATGGGGCTTCAGCGCAATGCTTCAGCTGCAACTCCATATTTTCCTTGATCAGATGCATTGGCACATGGCCAGGTCCTTCAATCATCACCTGGATGTCATGTTTCCATGCGATGTGGGTCAATTCACCCAGTGTTTCAAGTTCGCTAAACTGTGCTGCATCATTTGCGTCGGCAATAGAGCCTGGGCGAAGGCCATCTCCGAGTGAAAAAGCCACATCATAGGCTTTCATGATTTCGCAAATGTCTTCGAAATGGCTATAGAGGAAATTTTCTTTGTGATGCGCCAGGCACCATTTTGCCATGATGCTGCCCCCGCGGGAAACAATTCCGGTCATGCGCCGTGCCGTGAGCGGAATATAGCGAAGCAGCACACCGGCATGTATCGTAAAGTAATCAACGCCTTGTTCAGCCTGTTCGATGAGTGTATCCCTGAAGATTTCCCAGGTCAGGTCTTCTGCTTTTCCATTCACCTTTTCCAGGGCCTGGTAGATCGGTACGGTACCCACGGGAACCGGACAATTGCGGATGATCCATTCACGGGTTTCGTGGATATTTTTTCCGGTACTCAGATCCATCAGTGTATCACCACCCCAGCGGCAGCTCCAGACGGCTTTTTCCACTTCTTCTTCGATCGAAGAAGATACCACCGAATTGCCGATGTTGGTATTGATCTTCACCAGAAAATTCCGGCCGATGATCATCGGTTCGCTTTCCGGGTGGTTGATGTTTGAAGGGATGATGGCCCTGCCCGCTGCAACTTCTTCGCGTACAAATTCAGGAGTGATGAACTTCACAGGAGTACGTGCTCCAAAACTGTTGCCGGGATGCTGGTGCCCAAGCGAAGCATTGAGCTGGAGTTCATCCACCCGTTGATTTTCGCGGATGGCGATGTATTCCATTTCAGGGGTGATGACCCCTTTGCGGGCATAGTGAAGCTGGGAAACATTTTGTCCGGGTTTGGCTTTCATGGGCATCTTCAGATGTTTGAAACGCAGACCGTCGAGCGCTTTATCCTCCAAACGCATCCTGCAGTAAGCCGATGAAAACTCAGTGAGTTGCTGCACATCGCCGCGTTCCAGAATCCATCCTTCGCGCAAACGGGTCAGACCGCTTTTTAGATCAATCGGCTGATCGGGGTCGGTATAGGGGCCGCTTGTATCGTAAACCGTGAGGGGTGCATTTTGTTCTGTTCGAGCCTTGCCGTGCGAATGAATGGTGGTTTCCTGCAAACTGATCTCTCGCATGGCAACCTGGATGGGATGAATCTTGCCCGGAACATATGCTTTTTTTGAGGCTGGCAGTGGCGTACGGGTAATGCCTTCAATTCCGGCTGTTCCGTTTTCTGCATGAATGATGTTTTTCTGTTTCATAGGTTCATCTGAATTTTAATTTGAAAATTATTACCCTCCCGGAGTGGCATGTATTACGGTAACCGTATCGTTTTCGTGCAGCAGGGTGGTCGGCCAGTTTGCACGTGGTATAAGGCTCTCGTTAATTGCAACGGCAATTCCTTTCTGTTCCTGAAGGTGTATCATAGAAAGCAGTTCCATGAGATTTTTGGAATCTGCAAGTTTTAAAACCTCATGATTGACTACGACGTTCATACCTGGATCAGTAGACCTGTGCCTTCCCCGATGCACGAGATCAGGGAATGAAGCAAAAGGGTTAATCAGAAAATAATAAGGGGAAGGATTGTACGCCCGGATGGGAATTCACCACTGGAATTCTACTTTTCCCTTCGCAGGCATGATCCTGTTCAGGTTCCGAGGGTATTATCTCAGCCTTCCGTTTCAGGAAGACACCCCTAAAGTATTCGATTTTACGAATGATCAAATTTACAGAAATTCCATCATCCCAAAGGAATCAAGCTGTTTATTTTTAAGAAGTGTCTCAACCGGTTTGATCGTTCGGTAAACAGGATGTTTTGAGGATACAGGTCAATAAGCGGAAAGCCTCCAAGGGGGCATTTGCTTTCCAGACTGCGCCGCACACGGCTGCACCGGCAAAGCCAAGGCTTTGTACCTGGGATAGATTTGACGCTTGGATCCCTCCCAGGGCAACCACTGGGAGGGATCCCGTTTTACGCCAAGTGAGAAAGCTTTTTAGTTCATCCTTACTGAATGAAGGCTGAAGACCTGGTTTGCTGATACTTGCAAAGACAGGACTAACAAATACATACCTAAATGGTCTGGTTTCGGCTTCAAGCTCTTGGAGTGAATGAAAAGATGCCGAAATGGGTGGAGAGGAGGGAAGGCTGGTATATTCAGGTAATTTTTTTGTGTATTCGGTGAGGTGTATACCCTTTAACCCAAACTCCGAAAAAAGGGAGTAATGTGTATGAATTACAATTCGGGAATGAAAGGCTGCTGGGATAGAGGCAATAATCCTTCGGAATGGCTCCTTCTTCAGGATCTTGCTCCGCAGGTGCAGGGTTTCCAACCCGGCTTCGAAAAAGTGGCTCAGGGTGGTGGTTCTGCTGTTTATTTCCTCAGCGGTACAAATAAGGATGAGTGGTATGGTCATAATCCTGACAAAGTGATCTTCGGGAGGTTTTTTTGTTTGCAAATACCGATCAGAGGATTCATGTTCTGACAGGAAGTAAATACCCCAAGAACCATCTTTTCTCCTCCTCAAAATTAAAAAAAATCATATCTTTAAGCGGTTTTTGCTCAATATGAGGAACCTCCAACACTATTCATACAGGATTTTACTACATCATGACATTTCGCTCAAACGTAACGTACGCTTGCTTTGTTTTTTTTGTTTTCTTATTCCTTCTCCCCAGCATCACGCTTCATGCCCAGGCCGGATGGACCTTCACTTTCGGGGGGAGGGTTCAGCATGCCGATGAGAAAGGTAAGGATCTCGACCTGGAAGGGGCAATCTGTACCGTTACTAAAGGAGGAAGCGTCTTCACATCGAGTACCACGGGCCGAAACGGGAAGTTCTCGTTTAAACTTGACGGCAACGCAGATTTTGTGATCTCATTCACAAAGCCGGGCTTTATCACCAAGAGGTTCGCTGTTTCCACCCACAACGTACCCGATGAACGTGCCGAACATGGTTTCGGACTCTGGGATATTCAGGTTATCATCTTTGAGGCATACCCCGGAATTGATTACTCTGTAACCAACAATCCGCTGGCCAAAGTGGTGTACAACCCTTCCAAGGATGTCGATGATTTCGATTTCGACCATGCCTATACCGAGCAAATGAAAGGTGCCCTCGATAAGCTGGAGGAACTGGCCAAACAGGCACGTGAAAAGGATAAGAATTTTGCTGCTGCCATGGCTGCAGGCGATAAAGCCATGAACGGTAAGGATTATGCCGGAGCAAAGGCCCAGTATACCGCTGCCTCCGGAATTAAACCAGGCGAACAAGGGCCCAAAGACAAGATTAAGGAATGCGATGATCAGCTGGCTAAGGCAGGCAAAGATGCCAAGGTAAATGCTGATTATCAGGCTGCCCTTGCAGCAGGCGATGCCGCCATGACCGCCAAGAATTACGATGCTGCCAAAACCTCCTATTCACAGGCTGCTTCCCTCAAACCTACAGAAGCCGTTCCTCCTGCTAAACTCAAAGCCATTGCTGACCTCCTCGCTAAATCGGCTGCTGATCAGGCTCTTACCGACAAATACAATGCTGCCATTAAAAAAGGTGACGCAGCGCTTGCTGCCAAAGATTATCCTACCGCCAAATCGGCTTATACCGATGCCACGGGTCTTAAACCGGGTGAAGCATACCCCAAACAGAAGCTGAAAGACCTCGATGATCTGATCAACAAAGACAAGGCAGCCAAAGACCTGGATGCAAAATATACTGCTGCCATCAAAAAGGGAGACGATGCTTTTGCAGCCAAAGATTATACAACCGCAAAATCGGGCTATACCGATGCAACCGGTTTGAAACCCGCAGAAGCATACCCCAAACAAAAACTCAAGGATATTGACGACGCGATTGCCAAAGACAAGGTTTCAAAAGATCTTGATGCCAAATACCAGGCAGCTATCAAAAAAGGGGACGATGCACTGGGGTCAAAAAAATACGATGACGCAAAAGCAGGCTATACCGATGCCACCGGTTTGAAACCGGCCGAAGCCTATCCAAAACAAAAGCTCAAGGACATTGATGACCTGATCAACAAAGACAAGGCCGCCAAGGACCTTGATGCCAAATACCAGGCTGCTATTAAAAAGGCGGATGATGCCATGACAGCCAAGACCTATGATGCCGCCAAATCGGGCTATACCGACGCTTCGGGTCTGAAGCCTGCCGAACAATATCCCAAAGACAAGCTCAAAGCCATTGCCGATTTACTGGCCGCTGATGCGAAAAATAAAGAAGCCAAGGCAAAGTATGATGCGGCCATTGCCAAGGCCGACAAAGCAATGGCTGCCAAAGATTACCCGGGTGCAAAAGCAGGGTATAACGAAGCGGTTGGAATCAAGGCCGATGAACAATACCCCAAGGATAAGCTTAAGGAACTCGATGCCCTGATGGCAAAGGACGCTGAGGCAAAACAGAAAAACGAAAAATACCAGGCGGCAATCGTCAAGGCCGATGATGCCTTTAAAAACAAGAAATATGACGATGCCAAGACAAGCTACACCGAGGCCCAGGGCATCAAACCCGATGAGGCTTATCCAAAAGCCCAGCTCAAGGCCATTGCAGACCTGCTTTCTAAAGATGCCGCCGATAAAGCCCTCAACGATAAATATCAGGCTGCTGTCAAGAAAGGCGATGATGCCATGTCGGTCAAAACGTATGATGCAGCCAAAGCAGCTTATACAGATGCCGGTTCAATCAAACCTTCAGAAGCTTACCCAAAACAAAAGCTCAAGGAAATAGACGACCTGCTAAACAAAGACAAGGCCGCCAAAGAACTTGATGCCAAATACCAGGCTGCCGTTAAAAAGGGCGATGATGCCTTTGCTGGAAAAGATTATACAGCTGCAAAAGGTGGCTATACAGATGCCAGTGCTATTAAACCTGCCGAACAATACCCCAAAGACAAATTAAAAGCCATTGCCGATTTACTTGCTGCCGAAGCTAAAAACAAAGACGCAAAAGCAAAATACGATGCGGCAATCGCCAAGGCCGACAAGGCAATGGCAGCCAAAGATTATCCAGGCGCCAAATCGGGCTATAATGATGCGCTTGCTGTTAAGAGCGATGAGCAATACCCCAAAGACAAACTCAAGGAACTGGATGCCCTGCTTGCCAAAGACGCAGATGCAAAAGCTAAAAACGAAAAGTATCAGGTTGCGCTCAAAAAAGGGGATGATGGTTTCAAGTCAAAGAAATACGACGATGCCAAAGCCGGTTATACCGAGGCAAGTGGAATAAAACCGGAGGAGGCTTATCCCAAGGCCCAGCTTAAGGCGATTGACGATCTGCTTGCGAAGGATGTTGCTGATAAAGCCCTCAATGAAAAATATCAGGCTGCCCTTAAAAAGGGTGACGATGCTTTCAAGGCAAAGGATTATGACAAGGCAAAGACCGGTTACAACGATGCACTCTCGCTCAAATCGGGAGAAGCTTATCCGAAATCACAGCTCAAGGCAATTGACGATTTGCTAACGAAAGACGCAGCCGGGAAGGCCTTGAACGAAAAATACCAGGCTGCCCTCAAAAAAGGCGATGATGCTTTTGCGGCAAAGGATTACACGACGGCCAAAGCCGGTTATACCGATGCCAGTTCCCTGAAATCAGCCGAACAATATCCGAAGGATAAATTAAAAGCCATTGCTGATCTCCTTGCCGCAGATGCAAAGAATAAGGATGCAAAAGCAAAATACGATGCCGCAATTGCTAAAGCCGATAAAGCCATGTCTGCCAAAGACTACCCCGGCGCTAAATCGGGTTACAATGAAGCTCTGGTTATAAAAAGCGATGAACAATACCCCAAGGACAAGTTAAAGGAACTGGATGCTCTCCTCGCCAAAGACTCAGACGCTAAAGCTAAAAATGAGAAATATCAGGCAGCCCTTAAAAAAGGAGATGATGCTTTCAAGGCCAAAAAATATACCGATGCCAAATCGGGTTATACCGATGCCAGTGGTATTAAACCAGATGA
>JABDAO010000022.1 GCA_013289095.1 Bacteroidota bacterium
ATGTGTTGATTGGGTGATGGTTGTAGGTGTTTGAGTGAACCCTATGTAGGAGGCGATTTCAATGCACCTGCGGCTGCAAAGGCAAGAAGCATTGCACGGATAACCGGCGTCAATTGTGAGGCTCTCGGTACAGGCATTCAGGGTTTCGTGGGAGTTGTGGAGGCGTTGTGTGTGTATGGAGGAAAGCTATACGCCGGCGGGATCTTTACCGGGGCCGGCGATGCAACCGGTTATGGAATCGCGATGTGGGATGGACAGAAGTGGACCATTCCAGGCGATGGCATGAACGAGGATGCTGAAATAAAATGCATGGCCGTTTATAAAGGCAACCTCTATGCCGCAGGGAAGTTTAAAACGGCCGGTGGTAAACCTGCTGCGAATATCGCCCAATGGAACGGAGCAGTCTGGAGCCCTGTTGGAGCATGCATCGACACCGCCGGCACGGTGCTGACCCTGCTTGTCAGTAAGGATATCTTGTATGCGGGGGGCGGTTTAAAACGGCGGGTGCTCCATTTGCCGGCTCTCTGGCCAGCTGGAATGGCGTGAAATGGAAAAACGAACTGAATTCCTTCGCTCGTCAGGAAGAACAGGAACCGGCTATCCGGTCGCTTCTTGCATACGGCGGGTATTTGTATGCCGGAGGCGAATTTATCACTATAAATGGGGTGGAGGTCAATAATATTGCAAGACTGAAGCTCAAATGAGCTGGTTTGTACGGGCAGGTTGGCTGGCTGAGACCTCCAGGTAAAATCCCTTCGTATCTTTGAGAAGTTATGACCCCAGCTGAATTCCGAGAAATACTCCTGAACCAATTTCCATTCGAAACAACGCCCGGGCAACGGCTCTTGCTCGGCAAGCTTGCGGCTTTTATGCTCAACCGCGATGAACGAAGTTGTTTTGTGATGAAGGGGTATGCGGGTACGGGTAAGACAACCCTGGTAGGAGCGCTGGTTAAAAGCCTTCCCTTCCTCCGGGCAAAATGTTCGCTCATGGCGCCCACCGGGAGGGCAGCCAAGGTGCTCTCCGCATACTCGGGCATGCAGGCCCTGACCATACACAAGAAGATTTACATGCACAATTCAGACGGGGCCGGAGGAGGGCGTTTCTCGCGCAAAGAAAACCTGCATTCGAATACCTTGTTTATTGTGGATGAAGCATCCATGATTTCGGGGATGGTGCAACCCGGGTTTATGGGTGGCACAAGCCTGTTACAGGATCTGATCGAGTATGTATACAGCGGTATCAATTGCAAACTGCTCCTCATAGGCGATGTGGCCCAGCTTCCGCCCATCGGTTTGGATATCAGTCCGGCTTTGGACCCCGAAATCCTTCAAAAACAATATTACCTCAACATCGATAGCGTGGAACTCACCGATGTGGTACGTCAGGCCGAATCGTCAGGCATTTTGCAGAATGCAACGCATATCCGCAACATGATCAACAACGAGGAATTCACGTTTCCAAAATTCCAGCTCGATGGATTTAAAGATATCATACGCATTACCGGCGAAGACCTGGAGGATGCATTAAACAGCAGTTATAGCAATTACGGGGCCGAGGGAACCATGGTGTTGTGCCGATCGAACAAACGGGCCAATCTGTTTAACCAGCAGATCCGTGCCCGGATACGCTGGCAGGAAGACGAAATCTCGTCGGGCGATTTTATGATGGTGGTGAAAAACAATTACCACTGGCTGCCCGAAAAATCAGGAGCCGGTTTTATTGCCAACGGCGATATTGCCGAGATCATGAAGGTGGGGAAGATCGAAGAGATGCATGGTTTCCGTTTTGCAGATGTACGGCTCAGGCTCGTTGACTATCCACAGGAAAAAGAACTGGAAGTAAAAATAGTGCTCGATACCATCCTGAGCGAATCGCCTTCCATGTCGCAAGCCGATAACAAGAAATTGTTTGAATCGGTTTATGCCGAACATGCCGATATCGCCGACCGCCGTTTCCGTATGCAGAAGGTGAAGAAAGATCCTTATTTCAACGCCTTGCAGGTAAAATTTGCCTATGCCGTCACTTGTCACAAAGCGCAAGGGGGGCAATGGGAGCATGTATTTGTAGAGCAAGGGTATCTGACCGGGGAAATGATCAACCGGGAGTTTATGCGCTGGCTGTACACGGCGCTGACACGGGCTACGCGGAAGCTTTATCTGGTTAACTTTAGTAAGGAGTTTTTTGAGTGAGGTGCTGGTCATTGGCCGGTTCTGTTTTCATTCCAATAAATAATTAGTATTTTGCACAGATGTCAAACTTCTTACCGAGCCTGGTCTTTAAACTGAGCGGATGGAAAACAGCAGGTAAAGCGCCGGCACTAAAGAAATACATAGTGGTTGGCGCCCCGCATACCAGCAACTGGGATTTTGTGTTCGGCCTCTCGGCCTGGAACCTCTATGGGATGAAACCCCGATACCTGATCAAGAAGGAGTTTTACGTGTTTCCCTTAAATATCCTCTTCTGGCTTACGGGGGGTGTAAAAGTAGACCGCAGCAAGAGCAACAGCCTTACCGAATCTATCGTGCAGATGTTTGCCGGGCGCGATGAGTTTGTGGTCATCTTTCCTCCCGAAGGAACCCGCAAAAAGGTGGAGCGCTGGAAGACCGGGTTTTATTATGTGGCCCTGCATGCCAAAGTACCGATTGTCCTTGGGGCCATGGATTATAAAAAAAAGACAACAGACCTCAGCGAACCGTTTTATCCAACAGGCGATATCGAAAAAGATTTTTTGGTGTTCAAGGAATTCTACCGCAACGTCACGCCTTGTAACCCCGAGGGGTTTAGTGTGGAGGGGATCAGACCCAAAGAATAAATTCCGGGTCTTCGGCAAGCAGTGAATACGTGCTGTTGGTCGGAGCTGCCCTTTTCAAATAAACATACAGGAACAGACCAGCATAAAGGAAGGCCCATACGCGAATGCACCCATTACGTGGTATCCCCTCCTGCGATGAAACAACCCCCTGCGGTGGTAATGCCGGGGCCGGCCGGTGCGGGTAAGTCTTGCCTTGAGTTCAAAATCCTGCGGATCTACAGAAGGGGTGTAGTTTTGGATGACCTTGCTTTTGTAATGCTCCTTGGTAATCACCAGGGTAAACGGTTTTGGCGAATTTGTTGACGGCACTTCCATCCGGTAATTGCCATCTGAATCGGTATAACCCACGCTTGCTTTTTCGTTTCCACGCTGAACAGTGAGGATGGCCACTTCCAGCGGATCGCCGGTCCCGGCCTCGCTGATGGTTCCCTGAAGCAGATAGATCATAGAATCGTTTCTGAAACGGTTGCTGGCCGGGGGGAGCTTTTCTGCATCCCTGTTCAACGCAACGGTTTCGCTCTGTTGCGCCCCTGCTGTTTTTGAAAACAAGAAGCTGATCAACCCCAGCGTCAGATAACGCCAGGTGTTTTTGAATGAATTACTTCGCGTTGATTTCATTCGGGGGGTCATCACCTGGCCGGCCCTGAACCTCCCGCAGAATTTTCCTTCCGGTTTTGAGGCGAAATAAGCCTGGAGCTCTGCATCGGTATAGCGGGTGAAGTCATTCACTGTTTTCGTGCACTGTTGGCAAAAGCGCCCTTCCTTCCCGGGCATCATAGAGCCCCAGTGCTGGTTGCAGGGTTCTTTGATCAAGACTTTTGGAGGGGAGGTTGTTTGCATGAGCGGAAATTTGGACGTGAATTCAATGAAATAAAGTATGCCAGGCCTGCATACAGCTGGTGTCTGCACCGAACGATTCAAACACCTTTAACCCGCACTTTTCAGTTGAAGATACCTGACGCCCTGAAAGGGCCGGCAGCGCTCAGGAGCAGCTGGATAAACCAAATCCAGCGCACAAAATCAAAACGCACTGAACAGTAGCGCACTGCGTTGCTACTGTTCATTTTGGGTTTAAAAACCCGGGCACCCCATCACATGATAGCTCTTCCGGTGATGAAACAGATGTCTGGGCAGGTACTTCCTCGTTTGGAACGTGTTCTCCGGGTGTGGTTTTAGTTGAAAATCCTGGTCTGCTGCAGAGAGCGTGTAATTGTTTATTACCCGGCTTTTGTAACTGTCTTTTGTGATGACGAGTGTAAACGGCTCTTTCGGATTTACAACCGGCACTTCGATGCGGTATTGCCCATTGGCATCGGTGTATCCTACACGCATGCCCCCGGTTTGTTGTTGAATCGTAATGGTTGCCACAGCTATCGGAACGCCGGTGTCATGCTCGCGGATGGTTCCCCGGAGCAGACAGATCAACGAATCATTGCCGAAATTTTTTTTGGAAACCGGCACCCGGCCAGCATCGGTGGTGGTGATGCCCGCCCCGTCCTGTTGCGCAATAGCTGTGTTTGAAAAAAAGAGTGTAATAAAACCAATGGCTGCATTCCGGAGCGTATTTCGTAATAAAGGGGTCAGCCCAAACCGTTGCCCTGATTTTGCAACCTGATTTCTCCTGAATCTGCCGCAGAGCCCTGGATCTTGTTTCGATGCCAGGTAACTCATCAGTTCGGTAGTTGAGAATTGCGTAAAATCAACCACGGTTTTTGCGCAGATTCCGCAGAAACGGCCCTTTGAGTCAGGGCTCATCCCTTGCCAGTTTTGTTGACAGGGCTTGTTTACGTACAGGGGTATGTGAGGGGAGGTATGCATTTCTTTTCTGTTTGAACGGTGGATTTATGTTATTGACGCGGGTTTCTGAAAAAGGTTGCCTGTCAGACCCGCGCAGTTATAGATCCATTGCTTGATTCTTGATCAGACGTCCCGCTTTTTTTAATGTACCTTCTCGTGTTGCGAATCAGATCAGCCCTGTATTTCTTAGTATCAGAATCTATTGTCATTCAAAATTTCATTTTGCCACTCAATCCGCCTCCTGGTCTTTATAGTATTAAAAGGTAGCGTAGCTCAGGTTAGTGGTATACCAACCGGTGAAATGTTGGGGTGCCCGTGAACGGATATCTGTCTTGTCTGTCTGAGCGGGACTGTGTATTTGTATCGCTATATCGGATTTTATAAGGCAATTATTCGTTTTGTGCCAATGCCGGCAAATAAAAACTTAGATTCAGCAACATGAATATGATATATGGAATATTAAAATATATGCTGAAATATGCCCGGGCTTGAAACCTGTATGCTGATCCTGCGTACACAGTGTCATCTCCCTCTTTCTGTACAGACACAGGAAGATGCGTACGAAGAATCATCGAAAAATAAACTCATGACCAACTAGCCTGATTCATTGCAAGGGGGCAACCCTACAACTAATTCTTTGCTTTATTCAAGTGCACAGGCCGGGACGTTCCCGGTGCAGATCTTTCATGTCTATTCACCAACACCAACAACCATGAGCAAGATATATTCATTCATTTTTATTCTCTCCATCAGTGTACATGCAGAAGCAAGCAATTATTATTTTTCAAGCACAACCGGCAGCGACAGCCGAACCTCCCAGCAAGCCCAGAATAAGGCAACGCCCTGGAAGAGCACGGCTAAATTAAACAGCTGGTTTACACACCTGCAACCGGGCGATTCGGCGCTCTTCCTCCGGGGCGATTCTTTTCCCGGCCCGATCACCGTTCTGCAATCGGGTACTGCATCCCTTCCAATTGTGCTTGCAGCCTATGGTCCAGCCACTGCGGGGTATCCTCAGTTTAGCGGTCTGGTGCATCTTTCGGATTGGACAAGCAAGGGAAACGGTATCTGGGAAAGCCCTTGCCCGTCATGCGGAGCTTCTGTAAATACGGTACTGCTTAACGGCGCAGCTCAAGTCATGGGGCGTTATCCCAACAGCAATGCACCCAGCGGGGGGTATCTGCAATTTGTTTCGCATTCGGGAACAAGCGCCATCACCAGCAATGTTCTTTCAACCTCATCAAACTGGGCCGGGGCACAGCTTGTGCTAAGACCCAACCGCTGGGTCATCGACCGCGATTCCATTTTGGGGCAAACGGGCAGCACACTCAGCTATGCCAGCGTTTCGGGCTACACCCCGATAGATAGTTTTGGGTTCTTTATTCAAAACAGCATCTCCACGCTCGATCTGAACGGTGAATGGTACTACAACCCCGCGGCCAAAGCGCTCGATATGTATTTCGGAAATGCAAGTCCGCTCACCGCAGTGCCCGATGTATGGGTAAGTTCTGTCAACAACCTGGTTTCTATCAATGGGCAAAATTACCTGACATTCCACAATCTGTCATTCCTGGGCTCGAATCAGGAGGCCTGTCTGATCAACGATGTACAGAATATCACCTTCAGCCAGTGCTCCTTTCGGTATGCCGGCTCGAATGCGGTGACAGCCACCAACACCACAGGCTTGAGCCTGATTTCAGACAGCCTCCTTTCTTGCAACAACACCGCCCTTTCACTTGCCGGCAACTGCAATAAATCGCTGATCAAATCGAATTATATAAACAATACAGGTATCCATGCAGGTATGGGCCAGAGCGGCAATGATACGTATGCAGGAATACTTATTTCAGGAACCGGAAACACCGTTGCATACAATACCATAGACAGTACAGGCTATATCGGCATAGATTTCAGCGGCGATTCAACCCTCATTCAAAATAACTTCATCAACTATTTTACCCTCTCCAAAGATGACGGGGGCGGTATCTATACCTGGACCGGGGCTTCGAACCTAACGCCCAGCGCTGCCCGTACCATCCTCGGAAATATCGTCCTCAACGGGGTGGGAGCGGGGGCAGGCACCGATCAGCCCGATTATTTTCCGTCTGAAGGCATTTATATGGACGACAATACCGGGTTTGTGACCATCACCGGCAATAGCGTGGCCAACTGCGGAGACAATGGCATCCTCCTTCATAATTCGCATGACATCACCGTTTCAAAAAATACGCTGTACAACAATACCCGGCAACTCGATATGGCCCACGACGCGATTTGCCCCAATTGCCCGATCACACAGGTGTCTATGCACGACAATATTCTCTGTTCGAAATGGATTGATCAAACGGTCATCGGGCTGGAGAGTAGTGTGAATGATCTAAAGACATACGGGTCGTTCGACAGCAATTACTACTGCCGCCCGTACGACGACCGGTTTTGTTTGTACAACACCTTCGAAGATTCGGGCGCCGCGTATAACCTGATACAGGATCTGGGCATGTGGCAGAGCGCGCTTCAGCAGGATGGAGCTTCTAAAAAATCGCCGGTTACGTATGCCCCTTATGCCATCAACAGTTTCACCGGCCCGGAGATGTTCAGCAACAGTTCGTTTACTTCGAACATCACTGGTTTGTATTCGTATTCTGCATTGAACAATGCGCTTGTGAGCTGGGACAATACCGGGGTGCTTGACGGGGGGTGTCTGAAGTTTTACTTCTCTCCATCCAGCGGGCTGTTGAACACATCCAAGATTATCATTGCCGTGGGAGCGGTCACTGCAGGTTCAACCTACGTGGTTTCGTTTAGTTTGAAAGGCACGAAAAACAACAAGGCGATGGATCTTTTTATCCGTCAGAGTAATTCGCCTTTCAATAACCTCAGCGAAACTGAATATTGCCAGATCAATACAACCCGAACGGAAAATCAATTCCTCTTCACCGCACTTGCTTCCGAAACCAATGCCAGTTTGGTTTTCGAGATTACCGAACCTGATAGCACCCTGTGGCTGGATAATATCCTGATGCAGGAGGCCACAGTAACGACGAGCAACCCGAATGATAATATCTTGTTCGAATACAATGCCACCAACAGCATTCAGTCTGTTGCCCTGCCGGGAACCTATGTGGATGTGAAGAACCGCCCGTACTCAAACCTGGTTGACCTGGCTCCTTATGCTTCGGTAGTCTTGCTGAGAGACGCGGCCCCTATGGGCATCAAACGGCATGAACCCGTGACTGTTTCTGTCAACCTGTTTCCAAATCCGGTAAGCAGCCTGTTGACTATAGGGTTCAGCGCCGGACTGGAAGCAGAAAGCCTGGTGCAGGTAATTGATCTTGAAGGAAGGGTGGTTTTGACAAACAACGTGCCGGTGAATGCCGGGATGCACGAGCTGCAACTGGATATACATGCGCTCAGACCGGCTCTTTATTTTATCCGCATCAGTTCAAAGACAACGGTCTGTCAGCAACGGTTTGTGAAGATGGAGACAGAGTAGAAAGATTTTATACCGGCGCATCGGCAAGACCTAAAACTCCAGCCTGTAGCCACCATAAGGAAAAACCCCCAGCTGATACTCCAGATGCACCGTATGCGAGCCCGGATCATAGATTTGGTCGAGTATGTTTTGTGTATTCAGTATGTTTTCGACGTTTACGTATAACATGTGAGAAATACGTTTCTTGTTTACCCTGAAAGAAAGCTTTAAGTCGAGTCTTGAATACGGTGTAAACCGCTGGCTGAAGGCCTGGTTGTCAAAATACACCGCCTGCCCTTCGGCAATGGATGCGCTGGCGTTGATAGGGGTATAGCGGTTGCCCCCGGCAGTGGTGTATTTTACATCGAGCGATAAAAGCCTGTTTTTGTTCTTGCCCAGGGCCAGCTCATACCCTGCCAGGATGTTATAGACATAGCCCCCGTCGTAGGCTGTGGGGCGTACCACACCGTCATTTCCGGTATAGCTCGATTTGTAAAGCGAGAAGGTGGAGAGGAAATAGTAGTGTTTGCTGAAAAATTTCTCGATGGTAAACTCAATCCCGTAATTCTGCCCCGTTCCGTGGTTGTAGAGGCTGTCGACCAAGGGCAAACCATCGAGGGCATTGCCTACGTTGATCATCGAAAAAGAATTGGTGTACATCGAAACGGGCACATTGTAGAGGTATTGGTAATAAGCCTCGAGCTTTAACCTGAAATTTTTCCAGATATTGAAATCATACCCTGCCACCAGATGCTGGCTCTTGCTCAGGCCCAGGTTGCGGTTGGTTTCGATATAGGTGCCGGTCTGGGGGTCGTAGGTCTTGTAAAAATAATAGATCAGGGGCTGTGTCTGGCTGTGCATGCCATAGGCAAGAGAGAGTGCATGACGCGGTCTGAACTGCCAGCGCAGCCCTGCACGCGGTTCGAGGGCCTGGCTGTTGTTGAGGGTGAAGATTTCGTAATGCAGACCGGTGTTGAGGGCCAGTTTATCGGTAATGCGGTATTGCCAATGAATAAAAGCCTGGCCCAGACCGGTATTGTCCTGGTCGCGGAGCTGATAGATATCTGCATGATAGGTGTTCGACCAAAAATAGGCGTTGTAGTTGATGTACTGTTGAGAATAGGTAATGCCAGCCTTGATAAGGTGATGCGAATTGATTTTATCGGTGAGGAGATACGTAGCGCAGTATTGCCAGTCGGCCGAGTGGTTGTCATAATCTCTGAAATCCTGTTTGGCCTTGCTCAAGGTGTCGACCGTAATCAGGCTGGTGCTGCCGCTTGCAGACAGAATAAATTTTCCCGAAATAGTCGGGCTGAAGAAATACAGATGCGTAAACCCAACCACACCCATGCTCGAGCCATAGACCAGGTCCTGTCCTTTGGAAACGTATGACCAGTCGGTTGAATCACGGTTGCGGTCGAGTATGGAGATGGTGCTGTTGCCGCCCAAACCCCAGACGGTAAAGATTCCGGCTTTTGCCGTAGGGAAATTAAATTTGAACGACATATCCTGATATTGAGGAATACCGGCAACACCAAAATTGATGCCCAGGGCGTTAAACACCTGGAAGGTGGAATAGCGGTAGTTGATGAGATAGGTGGCTCCGTCTTTCTGGATAGGTCCTTCGGCTCCGATCTCTAATCCGTTGATGCCCAGCTGGGCGATGAATTCATTTTTCTCGTTGTTACCGTTTCTCAGATGCAGATCAAATGCAGCGGCATCTTTGTTCCCATATTCGGCCGGGAAGGCCCCGGTAAGGAAATCAGAACTGGCCAGCAGGTTGGTGTTTAACATGCTTACCGGCCCCCCGGTTGCGCCTTGTGTCGAGAAATGGTTTGGATTTGGAATGTCTACATCTTCAAAACGCCAGAGCACCCCGAGGGGTGAATTTCCTCTGACAATAATATCGTTCCTGGCATCGTTGCTCGACGTAACCCCGCCGTAGTTGGCCACCATACGGCTCGGGTCGCCGCGTGATCCGGCATAGCGGTCGGTTTCTTCGCTGGTGAAACTGCGTGCGCTGTTGGTGGTAAGATCGTTGTTGGCTTTTGTTTTGTCTTTTTCGGCAACAATTTCCACTTCCTTGCCCTGAATGACGCGCTCATGCATCTCGATGTTCAGCACCACTTCGTGCCCGGTGCTTACAATGATGTTGTTCATCAACACATCGTCGTAACCCAGATAGGTTACCTTGATGGCCCGGCGCCCTACCGGTATGTTGGTGATGCGAAACATACCCTCGGCATTGCTGATACCGCCTTTTACGGTATCGAGGTTGCCGATGATTACGGTTGCTCCGATCAACGCCGCTTTGCTGTCGGCATCCTTGATGGTGCCACGTATGGTTTGTGTAAAGGTTTGGGCAGAAAAGCGTATCGGAAGAAGTACAAACAGCAGCAGGAAATGGGAAAAGGGCAAGCGCATGAACAAAGGCTTTGAGTCATCAAAACTAGGCAAAAATAGCTTAGATAGAACGGCGTCTGAATCGGGCTAAAAATGATCAAAGTCGTCTGAATGCTTATCCCGATCGAGATAAGCCTGATCGCGATCGGGATAAGCATGATCACGATCGTGGTGAGCATGATCGCGATCGAGGTAAGCATGATCACGATCGAGGTAAGCATCATCCCGATCGAGGTAAGCACTATCCCGATCGTGGTAAGCATGATCGCGATCGCGGTAAGCACTATCCCGATCGTGGTAAGCATGATCACGATCGGGTTAAGCATGATCTCGATCGTGGTAAGCATGATCGCGATCGTGGTGAGCATGATCTCGATCGTGTTAAGCACTATCCCGATCGTGGTAAGCATTCGTTGCACTTGAATCGTCAAAAGGTGTATGGATATCCTCCTTGTTTCAATCATAATACTCTGAATAACAGTTTGTTAGTTGGCTTAGATGGCCTTTAACCAGCCCAACCTACATGCACCAGACAGGCATTGACTGAGGCTTACGACCCTCCTGAAAGCGAAAATGTGGGTGAGTTTCAAAATCAAATCGGATCAACCATACAAACCGTGTATGTATTCAATTCAGAAAAACGTACGATCAGGTATTGATGCGCAGGCAACCCTTTTGCCTTTTGCCGTCTTTCTGAATATAGCCCCCGGCCGGTAGGTGTTTTCAGGGAGAAGCATCCGTTGCTGTTTTCGAACGTAACCCGGGCTTTAGAGCCTGTATTGGCCCACCCGATGGGTTTTTGTCCGGCGCTTTTTTTAGTTTATATTTGTTTAATTGATCTGAACAGCTTTTCAGGCAACCCCCATCAATCCAAAAACTCACCCGATGAGAAAAATTACCCGATCCATTGCCGTAGTGGTTTCTGTCCTCTTTGTAACCGCCGGCATTGCCCAGGCCCCGAAATATGTACTGCTCGAAGAATTTACCGGTATGAACTGCGGCCCTTGCGCTGCACAGAACCCCGGTTTCCTGGCAAATATCCTTACTCCAAACCCAATTGTGGTACATCATATTGCCTATCACCCTTCCTGGCCGGGCACCGATATCATGTATACCTATAACCCCCATCCGGTTGATTCCATGGTGATGCAATACGGGGTAACCGGCGTGCCGAATGTAGAGATGCTGGGCAATCAAAAGAATGCCAGTCCATCTGGAATCACCCAAAGCGATATCAACAATGAGTTTTCGGGAGGAAGCCCCATCAAGGTGCAGGTTAACGATGTAACTACCAGCGGTCAGAACCATACGGCCACGGTTGTTGTTACCACGGTGGGTACTGTTCCTGCAGGGACCTACCGTCTGCGAACTTGTGTGAACGAATATCTCTACTTTGCCACTGCTCCCGGCGGGAATGGTGAGAAAGATTTCCCCCATGTGTTCCGTAAGATGATGCCAGGCTGGGCCGGCGATGCCATTGTGCTTCCTGCAATCGGCAGCTCGGTTACTTTTACGTACAACTATCTGGCTGACACGCTCTGGAAACAACCGAACGTAAAACTTACCTCCTACGTTCAAAATACCGTTACAAACGAAGTCCTCAACTGCGGCGCCACCGGCGATCCCGCCATCAACTATACCCTCAGCACCCCTGCCGTTACGGTACAGCATGGTGCCCCGGCGCAGGTGAATGCCTTTAACTTCAGCTCGCTCAATACAGGGGCCTCAGCCGAGCAGTTTGCATATAGCCTCACTACCAATGCCCCGGGCGACTGGTCGGCTACGTTCAGCGTAGGCGCCAATACGTATACCCATGCCGATACGATAACCACGCCGGCCAACAGCACAAACACGATTGTGATCAATGTAACCCCCGGCACAAGCTCTTTTGTGGCTACCTATACCATGACCGTTAAATCTGTTACAAACCCCAGTCTTCCACCAATGATCAGCAATGTATATGTGATTTCGAATATCAGCGATCTGATCGTAAACAACAGCGGATATATTGGCGATGGGGTTACGCCCGGCAGCGCTGCCAACTGGGACAGTGTCTACACTACCGGGCTGGCCTATTCAAATGAGCCTACTACCGGAAAGACAGATGAAAAGGTGATGGCTGCGGCCATTGCACAAAATGCTTTTGCCGGTGTCAGGAACATTTACCTCAACATAGGCTGGACTTTTCCGGCATTTACCGATGTTGAAGTGGCACAGCTTACCGCCTTCCTCAACGCAGGAGGCTGTCTGCTTGTATCTGGTCAGGACGTAGGCTGGGATACCTGGGGCGCTTCGCCGGCTTCGGGTACTTTCAATACCCGTACGTTCTATACCAACTTTTTAAACGCAGCCTTTGTCTGGGATGGAGATTCAATACACAAAACAATGCGTACCGTCCGCACCGATCCGATCTGGACCGGCATGCCCGATTCTATTACCGTCAATCATTTTTACGGGCCGGCCTATTTCTATCCAGACGGCATCAAACCGGTTGGGCTGGGCACCACCATCTATACTTACAGCGACACCTCGATTGCCGGAGTCAGGGCTACCAATGGGGTTTGGAAAACGGTTTATCTTGGGGCAGGGGTGGAAATGCTCGGAACCTATACCGACCGAAGGCTGATCATTAAACGGGCGCACGATTGGTTTTATGGGCTCGTTTCGGGTATTGGTGCCTATGGAGCCGAAAGCCGCAACCTGGGGCTTTGCTATCCCAACCCCGGCAACAGCCTGATCAATATTCCACTTAGTAATATTGATAAACCCATGACCCTGGAAGTGACCGATCTGAGCGGACGTGTTATTTCCCGTAATCAGGTAACCGTGGGCCTTACCTTGTTCAGCCTCAATACAACCGAACTCAATGCGGGCGTGTATATGTACCGGTTGATGGATGGCGCTATCCAGGTGGGTTGTCACCCTATGGAAGTAACGCGCTGATCCTGCGCAATTGCATAACAAAGCGGCCATCGCCCAGAAGGAGATGGTCGCTTTTGTTTGTTGCCCCGGTTTGATTTCTGAGCCTCGGTTATAGGGCCGGATGAGGCATGTCTGAGCCAAACAAAGCATAGGCTTTCCTGTTCATCGGTTGTTTAGGTGAAGGAAGGCCAACCGCTTTTACTCTTCCCTCAAAAACGTTCCATCCGGGTTAAACGCGGCTTCTACGGGTTTGCTGTTGTAAGTAAAGCCAACTTCAAACACCAGGTGTTCTCCTTCTTTCTCCACCTCCCATTCGCGCACCAGGCCCGAAGGATATCTTTGCTGGAAACCAAGCGATATGATGCCCGGTACATCCGAAGGAAGGATGGTGAATTTAGTCGCCTTCCGGTTATCACAACCCGGGAGAATGATCATTGCCAGTACAAGTGGCATGCAAATAAGGTATTTCATGTGTTCTGTGTTTGGTGTTTAAATAAACAAACAGGGCAGGCTTTGGGCTAGCCCCGCTTGGTACTGTATTATCGGGTAACTGTAATCTTCTTTGTAGAGCCATAGGGCCCAGCCTGCATGTGTACGAAATAGATGCCCGGGGAGAGCGTGCCGGAGTCGAAATTCAGCGAATGCTGGCCGGCCCCGAGTCTGCCTTCGTTTGTAGTGCTGACCTGCTGCCCGAGCATATCCACTATTTCCAGGCTTACGGTTGCATCTGTATACAAATCGAACAGGAGATGAGTTGTTCCGTTCGAAGGATTTGGGTAAACGTACAGGTTATCCAGCACCGGGTTGGTGCGGGATGCCAGCAGCGGCGAGGAAGGGGCCACCGTGGCCGATTGATAAACATACTGTTGGCTGCTGTCTTCTACCCATACCACCAGGTGTGTGGTTGTGGAGTCGTATGGCCAGGAACTGTAGTCGGCTCCCCAGGGGTGATCCTGCACCCAGGAAAGATTCAGGGACCTGGTCTGGTTAACGGTAAATGCCGCGAGGGTGGTGCCGTTCGAGGTTGGCATCATGTCTTCGGCAACCTGAGGGAATACATATTGAGGAATGCTTTCGCTGCTTTGATTTCCTTTATACGTGAGTGTATCCACCGTCAGAGCGCAATAGGCAACCAGGCCGGCGGCTTCGGCGCTGTAAGCCGTAATGTTTACTCCGGCAGAATAGGTATGCGTGCTGGGGGCATAGCTGTAATTGATATTGATGCGAAAGGGCGAACCTTTGGCTGCCGCAGTTGCAATATCGGAGGTGCCCATACCGGCAGGGTTGACATCGGTCGACCCGTCGATCTTTGCATCGGGCACACTATTGATGTTGTAATAGGCGCACCTCGCATTTACAAACGGGTTTTGCGTAACGGCGTTCATCTCATCCGTGCCTGGCCAGCTTACATGGTAGCGTACAGCGCTGCATTTGCCCAGATTGTTAAAAAGCACAGAATCTACGTTTGGAGTGGCCTGTGCGCATGGGTCGCAGGATGCCTGGTTGAATTCCTCCACCAACGGAATTTTCACCTGCACCGAATCGAGCACCTGCAGGATGGCTGTAAGGGTGTCGTTGTCAGAACTTCGTTTTGTGTTGCCTGGGTTCAGATCATTGCCCCAGAGTTTGAGGGTATAAGCGCCAGCTGCTTTTGGCGTCCAGGCTGTGGTATGCATTACATGTGCAACAGACCGTGGGTGCATATTCAGATCGACCACGCAGGTCTGCACTTCGCCTCCGTTGATGGTGTAGTTCAGCCTGGCCCTGGTAACGGTGGATGCCCCCGAATTGCCGATCCTGCTGCTGAATGTATAGGCTTCGTTTTTCTGAAGGAAATAGTGCACTTCGTCCTTGTTCAGATAGAGGATATGGGTAGGCGTTGCGCCGGCATTGGCCGGGGAGGTGAGCGGTGTTTTTTGGGGAGCGCTGTGTAGTGTTCCAGGTTGCGGTCTGGCTGGGCCGTCTGAATGAACGGCGGCATTTTTATACATCAGGTGTCTGGCCAGGGCTGATGACTGATTCATCATCAGCCCGCAACAGCAGAGGAGGAGGGGCGTAATTTTTTTCATGGTCGTGGTTTTAGGGTGTTTGGAGTTGTAAGGTGTCTTGAATGACTGATTTTAGATAGATGAAATCGCCTGGATCGGGTTTCATTGTTTTGTAAGAAGGTGCCCTTTACAGGGTTACGCAGTGGTGCAACTTTCCAAACCGGTTTTTGGATATCTCCTGCGCAGTATCCGCGACACGATTCTGTCAATTATCCACTTAAGTGAAAGTATTGCGGGTTAACCGGCAAACAAAACCAATTTAATGCGGTTTGTTGGGTGTTCAACAGGTTTAAAACAGGCAATGGTATTTCTTATGTGGTTGAATATTTATAGGTTCAATACGTGGTGAAATGTAACGATACCGCCCTGCCCGGGCCTTGCTGTTTTGGGGAATGACAGCAAAGTTGTCTTGTTCAGGAAACATGCGTCAGCGCGCTCGGCATGCCTGCCGAATTGAACCCGGGTCGATAGGCAAAGACCTCTGCCGGTTACGGATCCTTTTGCAGAGAGATAAAGATCCCTTTTCAATTTGGTATGATGTGCTTTACCTGGAAGGAATATCCGGCCCAACGAAACGCCCTGGCCGGGTAACGATGGGCGACTTTCTGTTTGCTTACAGACGCCAACCGTAACACCCGGTATTCTGATGCGTTCAAACCCAGACAGCATGTGCCGGCTGTCTTGACAGGGCAGGGGGTGTCGGGATCTGCCCGAATAATGACAATTTCTTCAGAAAACCCTTACTTTTGCACCCTCATTCAGAAAGATGAACAGCAGCGACACACAAAAGCTCCGGATCTCCGTAGTTTCCTATCTCAATTCCAGGCCCTTTATGGAGGGGATCAACCGGTCGGGGTTTTCGAAGACCATCGATCTCCAGCTCGATATCCCTGCCGTTTGTGCTGCCAAATTGCTCGATGGCAGGGTTGACATAGGCCTGGTTCCGGTTGCTGTCATTCCGCTGATGAAAGAATACCATATCCTGACCGATTATTGCATCGGGGCCGAAGGGCCGGTGCGATCGGTTTGTCTCTACAGCCAGGTTCCGCTCCACCAGATCCAGCACATCCTGCTCGACAATCAAAGCCGTACTTCGGTGGCCCTTGTAAAAATACTTTGTCAAAAATTATGGAAAATCAGCCCCGCGTATACCTTAGCATCAGACGGGTATGAAACGCAGATAAAAGAATTTGTTGCAGGGGTCGTCATCGGCGACCGGACATTTGCCTTAACAAACAAATACGCCTATTGTTATGACCTGGCCGAAGCCTGGAAAACGCTTACCGGTCTTCCGTTTGTCTTTGCATGCTGGGTGAGCAATAAAGAGGTCGGGCCCGCCTTCGTGGCCGCTTTTAATGAAGCGCTCCGTCTGGGCATCAGCCTGGCCCCGGAGGTAGCCGCAAAGAATCGTGACCAGTTCCCCCCGGGCGCCGATCTGGAACACTATCTGACCCGGAATATAAGATATAACCTGGATGAGCTGAAACGAGAGGGTCTCCGGCAATTTCTCGAATTGCTTCCCCAAAGCTTGCCGGCGATGAAAATCCCCGAATGATTACTTTATCAAACCGTCACGTAACGCGTCCCGGATCAGACAGAAATTCTTGTTATATTTGTTTTTTCGCGGCCTAAACCTCACCCTGAATGAAAAAAATACGACTTACCCTTTCCTGGATGTTTTGTATTGCCATTGCCTATGCTCCCGCTCAAAGCATCATTTCTAAAAGCGGAGACCAGGTAAAAATGTTCAATGCCCAGCAGGAATTTTATAAACAGGATTATGTCAAGTCGGTGAACCTGTATAAGGAAGTTTTACAAAACAAACCGAATGATGCAAGCATCATCTCCCACATCGGCGAATGTTATTTTATGATGGAAGAATATGACCTGGCCCGGACAAACTTTCTGAAGTCGGTAAGCATCGATGCCAAGGCTGCCCCCGAAGCCCACCTCTATCTGGGCCGTATGTACCTCACCGATGCAAAACTCGACTCTGCCGAAACAGAACTTCAGACATTCAAAACACTTTCGGGTGATGGTTCAAAAGATTATGACGGAAACCTATACTACAACATGGTAAAAACCGCCAAGGAACTTACGGCTCACCCTTTAAACGTGACGGTAACAAACCTGGGCGAGAATATCAATTCGCCTTATGATGATAAACGCCCCTCGGTTTCGGCCGATGGAAAGACCATGATCTTTACATCCCGCCGTCCCGAAGGAAATGCACAGAAAGACATCCAGGGCGATAACAAGCCATTTGACCATATCTATATGTCGGCCTGGAACGATACCAGCAAAACCTGGAACCGGGCCGAATACATGAACGGAGTCATCAACGGGCCTGGTCACAGCGCCGCCTCCAGCATCACCCCCGACGGGAAACAGATTTTTATCTACCGCAACAACGAGGAGGATGCCAAGGGGGGAGAGATCTTTGTTTCGAAAGTCAGTACTTCGGGTAAATGGGGAACACCCAAGATCATGGAACGTCCTATTAATTCTTCTTATTTCGAAGATGGGGCCTGTTTGACGGCTGATGGGAATACCATATTCTTCATCAGCGAACGGGGGCAGGATGTCAAAGCCAAAGGCGGTCAAAAAGGCTATGGCAACGGAGATATCTGGATGGCCAAACGCAAATCGAAGACCGAGTGGGACAACCCGGTGAACCTGGGTCCAGAAGTCAATACCCAATACGACGAAGGCGGTATTTACATCACACCCGACGGTAAGACCCTGTTCTTTTGCTCACAGGGGCATAACTCCATGGGAGGTTATGATATCTTCAAAACAACCTTTGCAAACGGCAAATGGGGCAAGGCCGTGAATCTGGGCTACCCCATAAACTCGGTCAATAACGAAACCAGTTTCTGCCTCTCGGTTGATGGCAATACGGCCTACATCTCCAGCAACCGCCCAGGCGGACTAGGCGAACGCGATATTTATAAGGTAGACATGAGCAAATACGATGCCCTGACCGGAGAAGCGCGTACCGACCCCAATGCCCCTAAACTTTCTATCCTGAAAGGAACCGTATTCACCGGCGAAACCGGACAGCCTGTACAGGCCGAAGTGGTTATTTACGATGAAACAGGCATTACCGAAGTTGGACGCACCATAGCCAGCGAAGACGGAAACTATTTTGTGACCCTCGATGGTGGTAAAAACTATGAAATCAAGATCAATGTAAAAGGCTGTAAACCCATTGACGAAAAGGTAAAACTCGACAAAGGCAAGAATGAAACCTTTACCCTGGTAAAGCACTTCCTGATCTATAAGGATAAATAGGGTTCACTCAAAAAATCGACAAACTATTGGGGGACGAATCGCCCTGTGCGCTGGGGAGTCCACGCGGAGAGCGAACTTCAAGATGGCTGGCGAGAAGCGATGGCCTGTGCTGAAAAGCCATCTTGAAGTTGGTCCGCGTGGGGCCTTTTTTGCGTTACTTTCCTGCCCCGCCCCTCAAGCTTCCTGCGCGTCGGCAGGCGGGGTTGGGCAAGCAAAAAGTAACTTAAAAATTCCTTTGAACACAAAGTTCGTCCACGTTTTGCTTGGTGCAAGGGTTTTGATTGGAAACGGTATTTAGTCTTGCATCTCAATGATGAAAATGAGACATTAAGTGATGATTGAGTGGTGTTTGAAGGTGTTTGAGTTAACCCTAAATAAGTTTTTCTGTATTGCCAGAAAAAGAGATCCGCTGATAAACAGAAGGTCTCTTTTTGTTTTATATGCCTTGTTTGAGCGAGAAACGCTGCCCTCAAGCCTGATTTCAATGGATGTCTGAGGAATCTACATATTCGAAAGTCTTTATCCAAAAGAACAAACACCAACGATATTCCGCCATTCTTTTGTACTGGTATTTGTGATCAATCTGCAGGATTTCGGTTTGCGTTACTCCAAACAACCGGAGAGGAGCCTCAAAACCACCCCCGGTATTTTCGGTCTGATAGCTCATGCCGCAGCCATAATTGCTCCAATCGTCTTTGATGATATCCGGGTAGAGTATAAAATGCACCCCGAGTTTATTCTTCATCAATGGCTCGTCTGCCTGCAGATCGGCCGACCAGCCAGGTCCGTTCCGGGGGCAGTCGGAGAGGCAATAGTTACGGACCAACGCACTGTCTGATTGGTGTGTAAGATGAGCGAATGAACCGGTGAGGAGTTGTTTCTTGAGTTGGGAGGGCCCGAGCAGATAATAGGTAATGGTATTCAGGACAAAAACAGAAAGGATAACGGCTGTCCATCTGACTTTCGGGCTCTTGATCTTCATCTGTATTTTTGATTTTAGGAAGATGTTGAATGCTTTTATCCCGCTTCCTGTATTAGTGCCACGCATTCGCGCTCAAAAGGCCATCAGCACTGCTGGCCCGCGGGATAACCGTGATGCCAGCGCACAGGCCTAACACACCTTGCATTAGCCTGTTGCACGGCTAATGCAAAACCCCGGTTTGTCAAAGCTAGCAATAAAGAACATGCGGCGCCCATCGGAAGGTGTAGCCGTCTGGCTTGAGGAAATCTATTTGGGAGCTCAGGGATGCCGTAAAATCACGAAAGAGCAGAGAGCTAAATGCAGGTGTAGTTTTTATATTCTCCGATCTTCCACCCAAACTTCTGCTGGATGAAATAAAGAAACCGGGCTTTGATCGAGCCAAACTTTTTTCGTGATGGGTCAAAAGCAAACTCCCAGTTCTTGTTGCCGATGCGTTCGAGCATCACCTTGGGATGTGTGCCCTCGAACCGTTCGAGCGAATCTATTTGTGAATAGTCGAATTTGGCCGTCTGGGGGATGTTTTTCTTTACCCATTCATCATTATGCCACATTTTGTGAAAGCTTTCCTGTTTGGCCTGTTGAAATTCGGGAGGCTTTACCCAGCCGTAGTGATAGACCGATGCCGGTATGCGTTTTACATTCAATTTCCGCCCCGCCAGACGGAAGCCCTGGGCATCTTTGAAGGAGGAAATGCGTGGATCACGGCGTACGATCCGGATTTCATTGGTGTACCAGGCCCTGGAGTCGCCAATGAAATCATACGAACCATAGAAATGTGTGTAATCGAATAACAGGCCTTCCACGCGTTTGTCATCTTTCCACTGCAGCATGGCTTCTGTAATGGGTTTGAGATACTGCTGATGGATCACCTCATCGCCCTGGATATAGAAACACCAGTCGCTGTCAGCAGCGCAGGCATTGAACGCTTTGTTCGTTTCATCGGCAAGTACCTTGCCGCCTTGGCGCAGGGAATCATCCCAGACGGTTTCGATGATTTTTATTTTATCGCTGGCAATGGAACGGATCAGTTGCAGGGTATCATCCTCCGATTTTCCTACTGCCACCACCAGCTCGTCGCAGACGGGCAGGATGGAGGTGATTGCTTCTACGATGGGATAATCGTATTTAAGGGCATTGCGGACGATGGTGAAACCCGAAACTTTCATGGAATGAATTTCTCTGGATATAAAACACAGCGTTCTGCGGTAAAACAGAAAACGGGATGTTTACACCCCGGTATAGTTCTCCGGACAGATGGCTTTGAGTTCGGTTTTTATTGCATCGGATATCTGGAGCGTATCAATAAACTGGCTGATGCTTTGGCGTGTCATGCGGGCATGCGTACGTGTCAGTTCTTTGAGGGCTTCGTATGGTTTCGGATAGCCTTCGCGCCGGAGTACCGTTTGGATGGCTTCTGCTACCACTACCCAGTTGTCTTCGAGGTCCTGGGCGATGGTTTCGCGGTTCAGGACAAGTTTGTCGATGCCTTTAAGAAGCGACTTGATCGAAATCAGTGTATGTGCAAACGGAACGCCCAGGTTGCGCAACACGGTTGAGTCGGTGAGGTCGCGTTGCAGACGCGAAACCGGAAGCTTTGCGCTGAGGTGTTCGAGCAGCGCATTGGCCAGCCCCAGATTGCCTTCCGAATTTTCGAAATCGATGGGGTTTACTTTATGCGGCATGGCTGAAGAGCCAATTTCCCCTTCTTTGATCTTTTGTTTAAAATAATTCATCGAGATATAGGTCCACATATCCCTGTTCAGATCGATGAGGATGGTGTTCATCCGTTTTATCCCGTCGCAGAACGCCGCAAGGTTGTCGTAATGCTCAATTTGGGTAGTGTATTGTGAACGGTCGAGCCCGAGTGTTGCGTTTACAAAGTAGTTGGCAAATTTTACCCAATCGGTGGTTGGATAGGCAACATGGTGTGCGTTGAGGTTTCCGGTGGCACCCCCGAATTTTGCCGAAAAAGGAACCGCTTTTACTTGTTTCAATTGTTTGTCGAGGCGTTCTGTGTATACCTTCATTTCTTTGCCCAGACGGGTGGGAGATGCGGGCTGGCCGTGTGTGAATGCAAGCATGGGGATATCCTTCCAGCTTTCGGCCAGGGCATTCAGCTTGCCGATGAGTTCAACGTACAAGGGTTCGATGACCTGCTTCCAGGCATCGCGCAGGAGCAGCGGGGTGGCGGTATTGTTGATGTCTTGTGAAGTCAGCCCGAAATGGATAAACTCTTTTTGCTGGCTCAGCCCGAGCGAATCAAACCGTCCTTTCAGGAAATATTCAACGGCCTTGACATCGTGATTCGTGATTTTTTCGATATGCTTGATCGCTGCGGCATCGTCGTTGTTGAAGTTGCGGTACAAATTGCGCATGGGCTCATAGGCGGCTTTGTCTATGTCTTTGAGCTGGGGCAGCGGAAGTTCGCACAGGGCAATAAAGTATTCCACCTCAACCAATACGCGGTACCTGATAAGCGCTGATTCCGAAAAATAGGCGGCCAGCGCTCCGGTTTGGTTGCGGTATCTTCCATCAACCGGCGATATGGCAGAAAGGGCATTGAGTTCCATGGGCAATCCGGTTAATGGTTGTAGGCTACTCGATGAAAAAATGCAGTCAATGATCATTGTTCAGCCAGTTTTAACGGCTCATCTCACAAACAAGGAAGGGTTACTTCTTTTTCTTTCCCTGCTGTTGTTGCAACAGGTTCTGCCTGTCTCTTGCAGCTTTTTCAAGACGTTGCTGCCAGCTTGAACTTTTTACGGGTTTCAGTTTGTTTTCCTGTATCTTTTTATGAATGGCATCCTGATCCACAAATCTGCGCATCAGCAGGGTCTGTCCATAGGTAATCATGTTGGCAAGGAAATAATAATAACTCAGGCCCGAAGAGTAGTTGTTCATGAACACAAGGAACATTACAGGCATGAGGTACATCATCCATTTCATGCCGGGGAGCTGGTCGCTCTGGCCCATCAGCTGGCTGTTAGACCAGGTATAGAGTATGGTTGATCCGGTCATGAGCAGGGCAAACAAACTCACATGATCGCCATAGGCCGGGATCCGGAAGGGGAGGTGCCAGATCGAGTCGTAGGTACTCAGATCGCTTGCCCAAAGAAAACCATGCTGACGCAATTCAATAGCGGCCGGGAAGAAACTCACCAGGGCAATGAGGATAGGCATCTGCAGCAATACGGGTATACAACCGGCCATGGGGTTAATGCCCGCCTTTTTATACAAGGCCATGGTGGCCTGCTGTTTCTTGAGCGGGTCGCCGTCCTTGAATTTGGCATTGAGTTCATCCACTTCGGGTTTGATGACCCGCATCTTGGCCGAGGAGAGATACGTTTTATAGGCTATCGGGAAGATAATGATTTTGATGATGATGGTAAGGATGAGGATGATAATCCCGTAGCTCATGTTGAAACTGTCGAGGAAATTGAAGATCGGTATGACGAGCCAGGTGTTTACATACCTGAAAATGCTCCATCCGAGCGACATCTGTCCTTCGAGATCCAGGTTGTAACTCTTGAGCAGGGTATAATTGTTGGGCCCGAAATAGAATTTCATGGCAAACGATTCGGCAGGCTTGTGTAAAAAGGGGATGGAGAACCGGGCCGAGAAGTCTTTCACATGGGCGCTGTCGCCCAGATCGGTATGCACCTCGAGTGCAGGTTTGGTGCGTCCCCAGGAATTATCGGCAATAAGCACCGAAGTGAAGAATTGCTGTTTGAAAGCCACCCATTTCAGATCGCTGCTTTCGAGGGTCTTGGTTTCGTCTTTTGTCTTGTTGAGATTATCTACCTTTTCTTCGGGGAACTTATAATAGACCGTTGAATTCTGACGCTGGCTTCCCAGATCGTTTTCCTGGCTGGGTGTTTTCATGGCCCAGCGCAGATCAAGATCCTGCATGTTAGAGGCAATGACATCCTGCATACCTACCAGGTTGATCTTGCACCCCATCATGTGGTCGTTGCCTTTCAGGGAATAAACGTACTCAATGTATTTTCCGGGGCCAGCAGAGAGCCGCATGGACAGCGTTTTGCTTTGGTCGGCTTTTACGGCAAACGAGGAGTCGGACGGGGCGAAGAAAAGACTGTCGGTCGAATAGGCCCTGTTGGTATTGTCAAAAAGCTGGAGTGCGAAGGTCGAGGAATCTTCGGCATAGAGCATGATCGGAGGCCCATCGGCCTTCTTAGTATGAAAGTCTTTCAGCTGGACAGAAACCGGCCGTCCGCCGCGGGTGCTGAGGCTGACTTTGTAAAAGTCGTTTTCGATGGTCAGGTACTGTTTCTTTTTTCCGGCCGATTCCTGGAAAGGGCCATATTGTTTCAGTTTCTGGAGATTCCGGAGCGAATCGCCGGCGACAGCGGTTTCACCCGGTTTGGCATGCACGGTATCGGCAGCAGCCAGTTTTTTCAGGGCCTGATCGGCCTTGTATTTTGCTTCGGCAGCCACCTGCTCGCGTCCGACAGAGTCTTTGTAATGCTGTTGTTTAGCAAGCTGTTCTTTGGAAGGACTCATGAAATAGGAGCCTCCGATGAGGATGGCGCCAATGAGTAATAAGCCGATAAATGATTTTTTGTCCATCAATGCTGGGTAGTAGGTCTATTCGAAAAATTTGGCAAAGATAACATTTTTTGAGGCTGCGATCAGAGAATTTGAGGGTTGATAAGGAGCCGTGATCTATCGGCGACAGCATCACAAAACAGGCAGAAAGCGGGATAAAACGCTCTCCCATCGCTTCTTTTGTTAAATTTGCCCCTCTTAAAATACAGAATGAGCTTTAACGAAGAAATAAACAAACGCCGCACCTTTGCCATCATCTCCCACCCCGATGCCGGTAAAACAACACTGACCGAAAAATTTCTGCTCTTTGGCGGAGCAATCCAGGTAGCAGGCGCTGTAAAAAGCAACAAGATAAGAAAGACCGCCACATCCGATTTCATGGAAATCGAAAAACAACGGGGCATTTCGGTGGCCACCTCCGTGATGGCGTTTGATTATCATGGAATGAAGGTAAACCTGCTCGATACCCCCGGTCACAAAGATTTTGCTGAAGATACCTACCGCACCCTTACGGCTGTTGACAGCGTAATCCTGGTGGTGGATGCGGTAAAAGGAGTGGAAGAGCAAACCGAAAAACTCATGGGCGTTTGCCGCATGCGGAATACACCGGTGATTGTGTTTGTCAATAAAATGGATAGGGAAGGGGGCAGCCCATTCGATCTGCTCGATGAGCTGGAGAAAAAACTGAACATCCGTGTCCGCCCCCTGAGCTGGCCCATCAGCAATGGAGCGCGCTTTAAGGGGGTATACAATATCTACGAAAAGAATTTACAGCTTTTTCGTGCGAATAAAACAACGATTGAGGACGAGAAAGTGACCATCGACGATCTGAACGATACGGTGCTGGATGAGCAGATCGGCGAATTTGCCCAGCAGCTCCGCGAAGACCTGGAACTGATCAATGGGGTTTACGACGAATTCGACCGCTCGAAATACCTGGCCGGTGAAGTGGCCCCTGTTTTTTTTGGGAGCGCGCTGAACAACTTTGGAGTAAAAGAGTTGCTCGATTGTTTTGTGCAAATCTCCCCCTCGCCCCGTGGACGGATGAGCGATACGCGTATGGTCGAACCCGAACAGCCGGCCTTCAGCGGTTTTGTGTTTAAAATCCATGCCAACCTTGATCCGCGTCACCGCGACCGGATTGCGTTTTTGCGTATTGTAAGTGGCAAATTCGAACGGAACAAGTTTTATCACCATGTACGCATCGATAAAAACTTCAGGTTTGCCAACCCGGTGAACTTCATGGCACAGGATAAAAACCTCATCGAGGAAGCGTATCCCGGCGATGTGGTGGGTTTATACGATACCGGCAATTTCAAGATCGGCGATACCCTTACCGAAGGCGAGAATTTTATGTACAAAGGCATCCCCAGTTTTTCGCCCGAAATATTCAAGGAACTCATCAATACCGATCCGCTCAAGACCAAACAGCTCGAGAAAGGCATCCAGCAGCTTACCGACGAAGGTGTTGCGCAGCTCTTTATCCAGCAACCCGGAAATAAAAAGATTATCGGCACCGTAGGTGAACTTCAGTTTGAAGTAATCCAGTACCGTTTGCTTCAGGAATATGGGGCATCCTGCCGTTTTGCCCCCCTGCCGCTTCACAAGGCCTGCTGGATGACCTACGACGATCCGAAATTCTTTGAAGAGTTTACCCGTTTCCGTTCACAACGTGTGGCCTTTGATAAGGATGAGAACCCGGTTTATCTGAGTGAGACAGCCTGGGCATTAAACAATGCCATCGAGAATAACCCCGGCATACATTTTCATTTTACTTCGGAGTTTAAGTTGAACTGAACCTCGGTGCTGCCACACGCTGTTTCTTTCAATTCGTTGTACACGATAATAAAATCTCCGAAAGAGTCCAAATGACTGACACGGCATGATGAATATTGCGTCAAATTGTCAGTTTGTATTCGTTTTGGTGATTTTGGTCAAGCCTGCCTGCCGTCGCAGTGTCCGGTGCTGCGGTAGGCAGGGAAGTGATTAGAGGATCCACTCTATGGATGCCCTCCTCCATCAACAGGTGTACACGCTTCTTCTATTGATGCATTCTATGCATAGATGCACATCCTCCTTCTGTAGATGTGCATCTTCACTATGCAGGAATAAGCTTTCGTTGAAATAGTAGAATAGCATATTCTTCAAGCAGGAATACTTTATAGCTAAAATCTTACCTGCTCTCCGGTTAAATTCAGGCCCGGATTTAACTCGTCTATCGAATTTCATGGTCTGGTATGCAAAATCCGATTTTTCTTTGATCCGGAAAAAGGTAAGAAGGTGTTTTGGGTTATACTTCAAGCCGATTAAGAAAGATTCAAGCGGGTTTCAACAAACCAGGTTTTAGTATGGCAGACTGGTTGTTCCAGGCAAGCCATCTTTAGCACAACCAGTAGCTTGCAATCGCTTATTACACCCGGTTTTCACTCCCTTCGTCAGAATCTGGGCTGAATAGCTTGTAAAGAGTCTAACGCCGGAAATGAAGATGGAAATCAATTTGTTCTACCCTAATTCAGGAAACAATGAAAAAAATAGCCATACTCTCTATAACGCTGCTCTGCGGCATGTCTATTGAAGCTCAAACCTATCGCAATGCCTTTGATACATACAATAATAGTATCGGGCCTGAAAGCTCCCCTCCCGGACAAGGCACATCCATGCTGGCAAATTGTACAATCGAAGTCTCCGCTTTTGAACCGGCCTATCTTCGTGGATACCTGGATATGTTCAAGGCTACGAAAGACAAAAAGTATCTCGATCAGTTTGCTGTCCACGTCCAGCGAATCATGGATAGAAGAGACGATCATATCGGAACGGTCTTTTCACCTGCCACTGCCGCTTCGCTGGGATTTCCGTTTACCAGAGACGCAGCGTCGGGATGTAATATTACAGATGTTTCAACGATAGTGAATGAGAATGCGCTGTCACCCCGAAGGTGCTGGTCGCACGTGGGCCCCGGTTGTCGTTATGATGAAATTGAGACTGCTCAGGACGGAGCCTTGCTCTATCCCATGGCTGAATTTCTGTATCTCGTTTCATCCGACAACGACTTTATCACGATGCTTCCTGATACCTTGCCCGGAGAAGTTCAACACTCCTCCGAAACGGGCGCCAGAACCTATGAGCAATTTGCAAATTGGCTCACAACCAAGGTTTATGAATCGGTTGAGTGGTATAATAAAACTGCCTGGGTGTCTTTCAAAATTGATGACCCATGTAAAGGTAAAATAACTTCTAGTGGTTATTTTAATGATAATGTAAGTACCGAGATAACAGTCGGCCAGGTCAATATGCAGGCAGCAATGGGTTCGGTACTTATCTGGCTTGAGCAACTGGCAGCGGTACATAGTCAATTTGCCCGTCAACCCCTGGGGCATTACCAGGGACGGTACCTCTCGCAGGTTGCTGCTGATATCAAGGCCCAGCTTGTGTCAAATCCCTGCTAACCTTTCAGTGTATTCTGGAGTTCTGACTATGATTATTCCCTGCCCGAAGACCTTGGGCATGCTTTCACAACGTTTGAATTCATTGCCCTTTGTTATCAATTTGGATATACCAGCTACTTTGATATTACCTGGATGCAGCAACTGGCCATGACCTTTGCAACATTAGTATATGAGTCGCCCGGAAATTTCAACAACAATATTTCAGGCGGCGTTTCGTGCGGTGCAGGTATACGGTGTGGAAAAGCAATGCCTGTTCGTATATCGGGCAACCACCTTCTGGTTGGCCCCTATGCCCTTTTTACGGCCTGGAATCCATATATATATAGTATTATTTCTGATTTTTATGCTTCCAATGCCCTGTATGCCCCCGCAGCAAATTCGAACAACGATCCGAATATTGAAGGGTATGCACAACTGGCTCTGGCCGTAAATACGACTGATTTTCTGCATCTATCCTACAAAAATCCATTTAACCCCATTGCCCTCTTCCCCGCGGCGGTGCCCCCGGCTAATATGCCCGTGGGTGGCTGGGAATATGCGGCGGCAACAGGGGGCGATTTTGACGGCTCGGGCAATTCGCAGCTGGTGGCCGGTACGTATCATAACGAATTGTTTTTTAGCAGCATCGACCCCGTTACAAAACGGCAATCACCCCCGATTAAAGCGCTGACCGATGTACACGAACCCATTATGCATCTTCTTTCAGGCAAATTCGCCGGTGCAGGGCCCGATGCCCTTGTTGTTATCGGGGCCAAAGACGATGTAGACATTCTCGGCCAACATGGAACCACCATCAGTTCGCTGGTTAAATCACCCTTTCTAACCGGTCTGAGCATTTCCGGCGCCGCTTCGGGCGATTTCGACCCTGCTCATCCCGGTGATGAAGTACTGCTTATCGATAACCATGGTGGCTTGCATCTGCTCTATTTTAACCCGGGTAATAGTGCTGCTCCCTTTACCTTGAATTCGCTACAGGTTTCTGTAACATCCAAACGAATAGCAAAAGTAACAGCAGGGCATTTTTATGATAATTCAGCCACCGGAGGAGGAGCCGAGTTTGCCATCGCCGATGACGCAGGCTTTTTGTCTTTTTTTTCTCTTCATGCCTATCCCTGGTCTGTTAGTTCAGCAATTGCCCCATATGCACCCCCTTCGGGAGCAGCAGTAACGTGGGACGGAATTGCCTGCGGCGATTTTTTCGGCACAGGCTATGATCAGGTGGTTGCCCACAGTGGCTATGACGGGCAATTCCTGATTTATGGTTCTGATACGGCAGGCGCCAAAATCAAGCTCATGGGCGCCCAGGCGTTTCCCGATGGAGAGCACATGCCCGACGGGGCCACCTTTAATACGGGCCACGGGTACAGCAACTTAAATAATTTTAAGGAAACCCAAAAATGGCACAACGGAAGAATGGCAACGTTCAAGAGCTGCCCTGGAGCGGCAAACGCTGCCCTGGCCACGCTCCGGAATTGCGATGGGAAGGTGAGTATTTTTAGTATGGCAGGAAGTTGTGTAGGACTCGCTCCGGGGAGCGCCTGTCCCGGCAATGTACTTTCTCCTTCCCTGGTCTCCCCAAAAAACGATGCGTGGGTATTGCATCCCAGCCTGCTTGTCAAGCCAAACCCGAGTAATGGGCTTGTTTCAATTAGTACCCCTGACGGGAAATCTGGTTTCCTGAATATTTATACGATGCAGGGCGGGTTGATTTACTCAAACCCGGATGGTACATTGAGCAACTGGATGCCGGATTTGAGTTCGGTACCGGCAGGAATTTATTTTGCGAAACTCATCACGAGCGACGGTATGGTTGAAACACAGAAAATCATTCATCAGTAACTTCTTAATTTATCTGAAATGAAAACCATTCAAAATTTTCGGAAAGGAACATCAGCAATAAGATCCGGAAAAGTATTAGGCATGATTCTTATTGCTTTTTTTTCGATGAATCCTGTCTACTCTCAGGATACGTCGGATACATCCAAATCAAGGAAGTTGTTTCTCGGCCCCCTTCTTTCTGTTGATTATTCCTGGGCGAAGCTAACCGAGATCAACAATTCAAATAGTAGCTTAAATCGGGATCCCTGGGGCAAAATGGCGCTAACTGCCGGACTCAATTTCCTTTATCAACTTACGCCAAGGGTTTCAATCAGCCTGGGTGCAGAGTATAGTCAAAAATATACGGCCAATCTGGTATTCGTGCCAGGGTATGGTTATCGCTTTTTTAGACACAATGTAAATTATGTTGACATACCTGTTGAGGGAAATTATTACCTGATCAAGAAAAGAAAGTCGCTCTATGTCTTGTTTGGAATGAGTGCGAACATGTTTCTCTACGCCTCGGAAAGCACAAACTGGGTTGACAAAAGTTTTACCTATGCGCTATACGAACCACTATTGCCAAACGACGTAGATAGAATATATGTTCATTCCGGATTTAATGCGATCAATTATCAGATTCACATAGGCCTTGGAACCAGCATCATCCGAAAAAAGGCAAAATTTCGCATGGAGTTGGTTTGCCGAATGGGCCTTTCATCTGCCAACCCTCCGCTAGAATATGATGGAAATAATTTTTCAAAACAAAAAGACTATAATTACATCCTACTTAACTGTTCCCGCACTTATTATTCCTGTGGTTTGGCATTCAGTTATTTGTTTGGGATTTAGTCGAGTTAGGGAGTAGCATGTGTTTTTGAAGAAACAAAAGCCGGTTTATTGCAGGAGAGGAGTATTTTTGGTGTAGAAAAACAGCCTTCCTAAAGCTGGAAAATAGAGGTATGGACAGAACTATGGGTCAAATAAACAGCAAAGTCCCTCCGCTCGGTAACAACCCCGATCTTTGCCGTGAAACAGCCCTGTTCTTTCAGCAGGGCTGTAAATTCCAATTCCGCTCCCGGATCAACTGCAATGAGCAGCCCTCCGCTGGTTTGAGGATCGCACATCAGGATAAATTCCGTTCCATCCATTCCGTGAATCGAAGGATGATGCGCGGCATAGTTACGGGTAGTATTATCCGGAAAAATAAACCGGGCCATGTATTCTTCCACCCCTGCCAGCTTTGGGACAGCCTGGTAACTGATTTCGGCCGAACAGGTTTTGTTGCCGAGCATTTCGAGCAGATGTCCGGCCAGACCAAAACCGGTTACATCGGTCATGGCATGTACCCAGGTTTTTTCGCCGAGCACTTGCCCGATCTGATTGAGCCCGCACATCACTTCCATTAGCATCTCATAATCACCTGTTTTCAGCAGACCTCTTTTGAGGGCGGTGGTGAAAATGCCTGTACCCAGCGGTTTGGTCAGAAAAAGAAGGTCGCCTTTCTGAACGGTATAATTTCTTTTGATATGCTCCTTTTGAATGGTGCCGGTAACAGCCAGCCCGAAGATCGGCTCGGCGCTGTCTATACTATGCCCTCCTGCGAGTGGAATGGAGGCGAGGGTGCAGATGCTGCGGGCCCCGTTAAGCACTTCACGCGCCAGCGCAGGATCGATCTTTTCTACGGGCCAGCCAAGCAGGGCCAGGGCCATGACGGGTTTGCCGCCCATGGCATAGACATCGCTGATGGCGTTTGCTGCAGCAATACGGCCAAAATCGTATGGATCGTCGACAATGGGGAGGAAAAAATCGGTGGTGCTGATGATGGCATCACCGTTGCCCGGATCATAAACGGCAGCATCATCCCTGCTGCCATATCCTACGAGCAGGTTTTTATCCGAAAAGGATTCTCCCCCTTGCAGGATTTGTTCGAGCGCCGCAGGGGCTATTTTGCAACCGCACCCTCCGCCTTTGCTGAACTGGGTGAGTTTGATTCCTGTTGTTTCTTCCATTTGATTTTTTTTGAGCAGGGCTTCGTTATTCGTATGAAGTACGTGGTAAATCTAAAGCAAATCGGCCCAGGCAAAAAACAGAGCTTGTTATTCGTTCCTTCGCTGTGCATTTGCTAACCCGATCACTTTTTCGGCTGCAAGTTCGGGGAGGTCTGCTTCCATCACCACCGAATCGACTACATTCTTTTCTTTATTAAAGTTGTAGGCTTTGTCGTAATAGTCGAGTGTAATATCGGCCACGGTGGCCAGCTCGCCCAAGGCAAGCGCCTCGATGCATTGTTTGTAGGCCAATCCCCCGATCCGTTTCTGGATCCGGAGCACAGCAGCCTCCAGATCGGCTTTTGGAAATTGTCCATATTCTTTCACGAGTCTGGCAACCCTTGCCGCTTTTGGCACATTTACTCTTATTAACGGGGCTGTCTTCATCTGCATCCAGAATGCATCGGGTATAAACACCCGGCCAATGCTTTTGCTTTCATCCTCGAGCCAGATGCGCCGGGAGGGGTCGAGCAGCAGCAATTGGTGAGAAAAGATATTCTCGAACACCTCCACCCCGGGCTGAGGATGCTGCCCCAGTGCACCGAACGATGAGCCCCGGTGATGGGCTAGGGCTTCCAGATCAATAACCTGTTCGCCCCTGGCTGCAATCTGGGCGAGTATATCTGTTTTACCGCTGCCGGTTTCGCCACCCAGAACAAGCAGCTGATACCTGTTTTCAAAACTCCGGAGCACATGACGGCGGTATGCCTTATAGCCCTGGTGCAAGGTGGTAGCCTCAAAACCGGCGGTATTAAGGAGCCAGGCAAAACTGCTGCTCCGCATCCCTCCCCTCCAGCAATGAACGAGCACTTTTTTGCCGGGTGCAAGCGCTTTAGCCTGTCGAACAAAATCAGCCAGTTTGGGTCCCACTATTTCCAGACCCAGGAGTACGGCGGGGTCTTTTCCGGCATTTTTGTATTTCGTGCCGACAAGGGCACGTTCCTCGTTGGTAAATAAGGGGATGTTGGAAGCGCCGGGGATATGACCTTTTTCGAATTCGGCCGGGGAGCGGACATCAAAAACGGGTTTTTGAACGGAATCCTGCAGGAATTCAGAAATGGAAAGCGGGCGTTGCATTGCACGAAGTTACAAAAAGAGGGTAGACCCCCGATCCGGATAAAAAAGAGGGGCAATACAACATCTGCTATTGAAAATGAAAATGATTCGTCGGAGTATTTTTGCGGTTCATCCGGTTTTCTTTTATGAAATTTTAAAATTAATACCGGTTTCAGCATTCCATAAATGGAAGAATCTGCCACCCCCGGGCTTAACATTTTGTTAATAACTTAAAATCCGAAAGCCCTGCTCAGCTTGATTCTCAGCGGTTTTGGTAAAATTAAACGGAGCTTTATTAACATTTCCGTGTTTGTAATTACGGCACCCCCTCCTTAAAAGCGGCTTCCAAATCAAATAGTTTTGCTTAAACAGTAAGTATTACAGGCATCCGAAAGCATAGGGCCGTGCAGAGTGCGATAGGAATACTGAAACGTTATCAAAGTTTTGCAAATGCAAAAAACAAAGCAACTTGTCCTTATTTTCTGTTTGCTCTCAAGCCTCAGGCTGATTGCCGGCAGTACCGACAGCATTCCGGCCCCAGCCACACCCAAGAAACCCATGGAGAAACCCTCTGCGGGATTGGGTTTTGGGGTCATGAGCTATTTCGGGAATGTAGGTGCATCGAAGAGTGCAGGAGTGGGCAGCTTTACCGATATACGGCCGGGTTATCACCTCAATGTGGATGAGCGTCTTGGTAGATTTATTTCATTGGGTTTAAATGTTACCATGGGCCAGCTTTCAGGCAATGATCACAGCCCGACTGATAACCTGAATTTTCAAACCAAGGTGATGCAGGGCGATCTGAACCTGGTTCTGCCTTTCGACAATGGTTTGATACAGCAACGCGGAGCCGGTGTGGTGCCCTATCTTTCTATCGGTTTAGGGTATATGACCTTTGATCCGTATGGCGATTTAAAAGACGCCGAGGGCAGGACCTATTACTACTGGAGTGATGGAAGCATCCGTAACCTTCCGCAGAATGCCCCGAATGCAAGTACCGCTATAAGGCTTACACGCGATTATACCTATGAAACCCAGCTCGCTCCGGCCCAGTCTACCATCACCATCCCGATGGGCATTGGTTTCAGACTGAATTTTACCGATCACTTTCATGCCAGCTTAAATGCCATCTACGATCTGACTTTGACAAATAAAATAGACAATGTCGATGCAGGCAAGAACGATAAATACCTCTATACCTCTGTGTCCATCCATTATCAGTTCGGTAAAAACCCCGATGAGATGGAAACCCCCGAAGAACACAGGACCTATATTGATCTCTATGTGGATGCCGATTCAGACGGCGACGGAGTAAAGGATGCACAGGACAATTGCCCGGGCACACCCAAAGGTGTTAAGGTTGACGAACATGGCTGTCCGCTTGACTCCGACGGTGACGGTGTTCCCGATTACCTGGATGTAGAACCAAACTCACCCAAAGGAGCTGTGGTAGATGAGCATGGAAAATCGATCGACTATACGGCTATAGCAGTAAAAGCCAGGGAACAGTTTGTACAGGATTCGGTAGCCAATTTCCTGGCGCATTGGCAGGATACACACCCCGGAGTAC